>CAZBEL010000026.1:0-12431 GCA_964490885.1 uncultured bacterium | reverse complement strand
CGTTATTGAAGAAAGTAGTCAGCACTCTTTTAGATCAGGGGGCTGACTTGGATTTGGCCACAGTGGTGGATCGTTTTGAATCCAAGGTGGAGAGGGAAGCGGTGTCTAAGATACTGTTTGATGAATTGGAGACGGAAGATCCCCACCAGGTTCTTCAGGAATGTCTGGCAACCATCAAATCGCGACCCCTCAAGGAGAAGATTAAAGCTGCTCGGGTGAAGATACGGGAGTTGGAAGCAACCGGTCAGGATTCCACGGAGTTAGTCCTGGAAGTGGCCCGGTTACAAAAAGAATTGCATGCGCTTGGACATTGAGTCGGGAGAATGAACGCCTTCCGCACTTTAAAATGTAGTCTATTATTCAGCCTGGGGTTTGTGGCTCAGGGAATAACTCAGGAAATTGACTGGCAGGGAACTCCCCAGCGAACAGCCCTAAAGATTGTCTGCGATACACCCGGAACCCCAATCTATGTAGACGGCCACTTAGTAGGAGAAGCTCCGTTAGAGGGTCTCATTGATGTGCAACCGGGGTGGCATCGGGTTAGCTATTTCCCTGATAGTGAATTAAATGCAGAGACACCTTCCCCAGGGAAACGTACGGTTAGAGATATCCTGTATTTGGGGAGGCAGGATGTATTGGTGGAACATGGCGAAATCGTGCGCGTGGTGCTCAGTTACCGCTCTTTGGAGGCTGAAGTAGCAGCTTATGAGCGAAAGTTAGCCAGCAGTCAGTGGATCGGTTACGGAATGCTCTTAGCCGTGGTGGCCATCTTGATTTGGGCCTATACTTAAGGTCAACCTAAGTATGAAAATTTACATCCCTCTGCTTATCCTGGTTTGTTTTGTGCCCCTTTTTAGCCAGCAATCTGATGCAGCCGATACCACCGTGATTAAATATTTTCCCACGTCGCTCATCCGCTCGGCGATTTTGAATGAATCGGTGGACCCTGATGAATTGCAAGGTCAGGCCTACTTTAAGGCGGTGTACAATAATCGCGGTAAATTGTTGAAGGTGGAGTACGTTCCGGCTCCGTCTGCCTCCAAAAGTAAGGCTCCCGCTTCCCGGGGATCGCCCTTAACATTGTATTATCGTTACTGGAATCCCCAACGGCGGGAGTTGGCGGAGGGCCTCACTAAAAAAGACCTACCAGGTAAATCCTATTACCAGGCCCGATTCGATCAGAAAGGCCGTATTAAAAGTGTGGTGTACTACAATGCCAACGGCCAGCGTGTGTGGACCTATCACCTTGTTTGGGATAAGTCGGGAAGTCGGTCGGCCTATACCGTGGAATTCCATGTAAGGAAGCCGCTCACAACGTTGAATGCTTACCTGTTTGCCCCTGATGTTAGTGAGATGCGCCCCGGCTGGGTGGCAAAATTCAAGGGAGAATATCGGGGGATCCCCCGCACGGTAGAGGTGTACGACCCCTTGGGTAATCTCTACTATTTTTACCGTTTCAAATACCGTTTGGAGCGCGAGGTGCCTTTAGAAGAAAGCATCACTTCCGTCTATTATCGGGCCGACTCTACCGTCGTCGGCTCCCATAAATTGACCTTTAGTAAAAACCTGCACCTGAAACGCATTGATTATTACACATCCACGGGGAAGTTGAAGCTTTCCAAACAATATACCTATGCCCGTAAAAGCGAAGGGACGTTAATGACGGTGACCGATACCCGTGGTGACCTACTGGAAAAGCGGTTTATTCCCCGTCCCATGCGGTTGGGTAAAGCCGAGAAACGGAGCCGGAAGATAACCAAAGAGGAGGTCCTGAAATATTTCAAGACCGTAGATGTGAAGGAGTTATCTCTCCTGGTGAAGCAGATCGAAGACCAATATGGGGTCACTTTAGCACCTAAGGATACGATGGTGGTTACCAAGGAAGTGGTGACCGAAGTTCCGACGCCAACACCGGAAGAGGAGGAAGTAGTTGAAGAACCAGTGGTTGAGGAAGAATTAACACATCCGGTTATTGAGCGACGCTACCAGTTGGGGTTGGGGGCCAGTTATGCCTTATACCGCGCCCGTTATCTGTCCTCGGCTCCCGTTTACGGTTGGGCCTTGCACGTGCGAATGCCATACACTATTACCTTCTGGGCCCGGTCGTTTGTGGTGGGGTTGGAGTTGCAGCGAGGAGTCTTTATGACGAATAGCCGTTACTGGTTTGTGGGACCCGAGATTTCCCTGAACACGGGGGGATATTTCAGTTGGATGCCGCCGTTGACGCTCAATGTGGTAATAGGTTCCCTGGGCAAGGGGTATGGCCTATCCGGCGGTGGGGAGGTAATTCTTAATGATCTCTTGCCTTTTCCGTTACCCATACCAGTTGATATGGTTTTAAGGGTATCAGCAATCCTGGCCACAAATATCGATGGCCTGGGGACCCCCACTGGGTTTTTAGAAGGTAGCCTTACTGCCCGGTATTCTTTGCCTTTTTAAATTCGTTTGTAATAAAAAAGCCCTCCCATTTGCCGGGAGGGCTTTTTTACTGTATTTCAGGTTATTTTTAGAAGATGACGTTTAGGCCGACATTCCAGGAACGAGGCAAGCCAAAGAAGACTTCCGCGTCGTCGGCGTCATGGTCGTAATCCCAAGCATTGTATTCACTATTATCCGTTGCATCCTGGATATATTCTTCATCCAACAGGTTGAATACGTGGGCGAAGAGTTGCAACCGGGTACCCGCTAATTTAATGGGTAGTTCGAATGTGGTGTGTAAATCCACCAAGTTGTATGCCGGTGACTTCCAGGATTGGATGATTTTGCCGTTCTCGTCTAACTCTTCTGTTTCCCGGTCAAATGGGTTCCAGTCGGCATAAAAATTGTCATAGTGTTTGAATACTAAGTTAGCCGATAGACCCGAGATCGGTGTGACTGTGACCCCTAATGCCATTTGTGTCTGAGGAGCATCTCCAACCTTTAAGCCTTTGACGTAATAGGTTTTCTCAATGAGAATTTCGTCGTACTGGCCAGTAGAGTCATTGTAAACCCAGTTTTTGTAGGATCCGTCCACATTATCCGTCATAACCCAATCTCCCAGAGAGATTGCAGCGTCGACCCTGAAGAGAGACATGGGTTGGAAGGCTAATTCTAGCTCGAAGCCGGAGTGGTTAGCGTCTAGATGTTTCAAGTAGTTATAGCCTTCATTACCCTCCTGATCAGTGAAACCACGCACCTTAAAACGGTCCAACCAGTCAGTGTTGTAATAGTTGGCTTTTAATGACATGGCACCATCCATGGCACTCATGTCCAAGCCGAATTCCAGAGAACGGAATTTTTCAGCTTCTGGATTTTTATAGACGGTCCCGTCATAGTCCGAGATGGCGTAGTCAAAGATCGGTGGTTTATTCACGATACCGAAATTGGCAAAGATCCCCAAGTTTTCGGAGAGACGGAACATACCTCCACCTTTGAGCTGAGTACCTGTCAGGCCCTTATTCTCCGCGTAGAGTTCGCCTTTGCTGTTTTCATTTCCATCGACACCATCGTCGCGTGCGTCAGTAAAGTGGTCTGTATATGTGTAACCGATCGTAGTATAGGCTGCCATTCCATAGGCGGTAATGGGTCCTGACTTATATTCAGCTTGGCCGTAGAAACCCAACCAGTCAACTGTATTAGTGTTGTAATATGCGATCTTGTCACCCAGTTTTTTCTTCTGAGACTCCGCAGTGAGGTCGAAGTCATTCCCCGTGTAGACGAAATAATCACCACCTAATAGATCACGCACTTCCCTGAAGTGGTCGATTTCGGCAGTTCTCCAGTCGATACCAATCTGGGTCTTAAGGGCATTACTGACATCATAGTTTAATTTGGATATAACTCCGATGGTCCACTGGTTATTACGGCTATTACGAAGAATGCCTATGGATTCTTTGTCGCCTCTTGGAATGGTCCTTTTGTAGACATACACTGTGTCTGCAGGGTTCGAGTTAATTCGGATCGTGGCATTCCAATCCCGAATCCAGGGTGAGGGACCGTAGTAATACTTGTAGCTGTTTGAATCTTTAGTACCTTCATCAGTTTTACCATTGGCGTCAGCCGTCACAATGGTACCGTATGTTCCCGTGCCACCACCATGTCCGCCTGACCAGTATACAATAGACGAGAGATTCATTTTATCATTGAATGTATGATACCAGTTGAGATTCACTTGGGGTTTGTGAAAGAAGTTCTCCCGTTCATTGAGGAAGTTTTTAGCATAGCGATCCGCTTTGTCGTGAGTACGGTACATTCCCCAGAACTGTTTTCCATTATAGGATTCATTAACAGGTGCCCAGTTCTGATTAAAATCTCTTCCTCTTTCTTGATACTCGCCCTCGTCTGTACCTGGGTCATAAATTGCGCTCTCGTCATAGTCATCGAGGTTTCGCGCGAACTTTTCGTCATATACGGCTATATTCTGCTTGTAGAGGTTCTGCCCATGCCGTTGAGGAGCTCCTAAGGCATATAGCTCGAAGCGGTCTTTGCTACTCACAGCATAACTGGCACCCAGATACCAGGCGTAAGCGTCGGTCCAGGTTGCACCGTAATACCCATCGCCAGTTTTCTTAACAAAGGTACCACTCAAAGCTAATTTGTCGTTAATGAGTCCACTGTTGAGACTGAGGGTGGTCTTTAGGAAACCCCACTCACCAATCTCTTGTTTGAATTTGCCCCCAGCTTTGTGGGCTGCTGGGTCTGTGATGATGTTCATGGTGCCGCCAATGGACGGAGTCGCTAGGTTTACAGCACTGAGACCGCGTTGTACCTGAATGGAGGAAGTGGCATCACCAACACCGTCCCAGTTAGACCAGTAGACCCAGGCGTTCTCCATGTCGTTCACCGGAACACCGTTAATTAGGATGGCTACGTTACGTTGATTGAATCCACGGACATTAACCCGAGCGTCACCAGCTCCACCTCCTTGAGCAGTAGCGTAGACACTGGGGGTCGTGTTAAGTACGAGAGGAATATCCCGCGATCCTAGGCGTAATTCCATCTCTTCCTTTTTAACATCTGTGAAAGCTACAGGTGTTTCCCGTGTAGCCCGGCTGGCTAAAACTTCCAGAGCAGAGAGCTCGTAAGCCGAGACTTCCAGGGCAAAATTCACAGTGACTGCTCCTCTTACGTTAACCGTCTGGCTTGCGCTGGCATAGCCGATCATGGAGGCGGTGACGGTGAAGGCTCCCATGGGGACGTTCTCAATTGTGAAAGAGCCGTCGGTGTTCGCCGCTGCCCCTAATGAGGTTCCCTCTACCACCACATTCGCTCCGGCCAAAGGATCGCCCGTGCTGGCGTCCGTTACCGTACCAGAGATCGTCCCCTGGGCAAAAAGCGCCAGCGGTAGTGCGAGAACCATGAGGAATGATAGCAAATGAACATTACGATTCATTATTGTTCTCCTTGGTTTTGGTTGAAAGCTATTATAGGATCGGGAAAGTGATGTGTCAACATGTACTTTGAGATGGGACCTGGATGCTGCTGACACGAAGTTTTCTGAGGTTTACTGTTAACCCTGTATTCGTTAACCCGAAATTCGTTTAAAAGAGGCCTAAGGTGCAAGAATAATTACCCGGAATCACGAGGAATGGGAATAATTAATTGACAGCTACTCCAGCCTTCCGTATACTCTCACCTCCCTTTAGAAAAGACTATTAAATGAACTCTCCGAAAAAACCGTTCCGGAAAATTTTTAGGAGCCAGTTTGGTCCCATTTTCGTGACTATGAGCTTCCTGGTTTCACTCCTCAGTGGTCAAGTGACAACATATCTGGGGAACGTTTCTTTCGATTATAGTGGCACCACAATGAATGGTCATTTCCAGGGAGAGTTAACCGCTCCACCCGATACCTTTGCATTGCCCTCTAGTGCCGGTCTGGGAATCGTTTACCAACCTTCAGACACGACCCATTTGTTGATTCCTGCCTTTCAACAATCGGACTCTAATACTGTCGGCCTATTTTTCGTCTACCTCCGGGATGATTCGGGCGGTATAGAACCGCAATCCTGGTCCCTGCCGGCCAACCCCCTCAACCCTGACGTCTTGTTGGGTTTTATTCCTAATGTGGATACTACTTTGGTCGTTGATCTAATATCCCTTTTCGGTGATAGCATTCCCGACTCAACGATTATAGACACTTTGTTGAATTACCTATTTGTAGAATTACTAGACCAAACCTATATGGGTGTGTCTGGAACAATTACCTTAGACACAATAAGTACAGATACCTTGGCTGGAACTTTTAGTGCCACTGCTATGACGGGCGGTTTTCCACCGGACGTTCTTCAAATCTTCAATGGTATTTTCAGCCTGTCTTCATTCACCCCACCCGCATTAGAGGTGGTTCCTGGCGAACAACTTCCCCAAACAGTAACCCTCTTTCCCGCGTATCCCAATCCATTCAACGCCCGGACTACAGTCCATTTTGTTTTGACCAACACTGAAGAAGTACAATTATCGGTCTACGACCTCGTCGGAAAAAAAGTGGCTGTGCTGACCAAAGGCCTTAAAAGACCAGGAAGTTATTCCTACACTTGGTCTGCAGCTTCCCAGGCCAGCGGTTTGTATTTTCTTCAACTTCGAACGCCTACTACAGTCCAGACCAGGAAAGTGTTTCTGCTTAAGTAAAGCCATCCCCAGATGGGAACCGAAACGGTGCGTAGTAGTTTGTTAACGCGGAGCGATCCCAACATGTAGTAATTCGGATGCGAAGAGGAGGCCTTTATGAACCCTTTCATTATTAGAATAGTGTGAGGAGTGACCATGAGTAAACGTGACGACGACTGGACTCCCTTGCCAGTAGAAACGTTTGATATTCCTGTCCACGAGATTCGGCGGGGTTACCGAAGTGATGTATATTTCTGGCGAAGTAAGGTAGCCCTGGAGAATGCGCAGCTAAAAACATCCGTCCTCATGCAAGTATTTCAGAAAAAGGAGGCGGTCATTTGTGGTGTGGACGAATCCTTGGCAGTATTAAAGTTAGGCACCGGCTACTATCGGGATCGTAAGAAAGCGTATGAACTATTTGACCGATATATTGATCTTAAGAAGGCCATCCGGCGCATGTATTTCAATTCCAAGGAGAAGATGCTTGAATTACAAAAGCAGCGCCTTGACCTGCAGCAGGAGTTGGATTTGTTGTGGTGTGACGGGTCAAGCGACCTGATAGTACACACGCTCCGGGATGGCGATGAAGCTGAGCCGTGGGAAACAGTAATGACTATCGAGGGTCCCTTGTACAAGTTTGTGCATTTAGAGACAATCTACTTAGGGATACTCGCCCGCCGTACGCGTATTGCCACCAATGTGCGACGGGTCGTAGAAGCGGCGGGAGGGAAACCCATACTTTATTTCCCGGCGCGCTTCGATCATTGGTTTCTCCAGGGAGGAGATGGCTACGCTGCCAAGATTGGTGGAGCTACGGCGGTTTCCACCGATGCCCAGGGAGAGTGGTGGGGTGCCTCCGGTGCCGGGACGATTCCCCACGCCCTCATTGCCGTTTGTGGTGGCGATACAGTGGAGGCAGCTAAACATTTCGATGTGAATTTCCCAGAAACCAACCTAATTGCCTTGGTGGATTTTGAGAACGATAGCGTCAACACCTCCCTGAAAGTGGCCCGAGCCTTAGGCAAACGCCTTTGGGGTGTCCGTCTGGACACTTCCCACACCGTAGTGGATAAATCTGTTATTCCCCAAATGGGTCAGAGCAACCCCACAGGGGTGAATCCCCAATTGGTGTGGAATGTCCGCCGAGCCCTGGATAAAGAAGGCTTTGAACACGTGCGTATTGTCGCTTCAGGAGGCTTCAACGCAGAGCGGATCAGGGAATTCGAAAAACAAAACGTTCCTGTGGATGCTTATGGGGTTGGTTCCGCGCTTATGGCGGGAAATTATGATTTCACCGCCGATGTAGTACTGGTAGAGGGTAAACCTCAAGCCAAGGTAGGACGCACTTACCGACCCAACCCACGACTGCAAAGAGTGTGGTACTTTCAAAAATAGGAGAGTTGAATATGAGTAAAAGTGCCCTAATCATTGTGGATGTGCAAAATGACTTTTGTCCTGGGGGTAGTTTGGCAGTTCCTGGGGGCGATGAGGTCGTCCCGGTGATCAATGAACTCATCAAGGGGTTTCAGGAAAGAAACCAATTGGTGGTTGCCACTCGAGACTGGCACCCCGAGGATCACTGTAGTTTTCAGGCCCAGGGTGGGCTCTGGCCACCGCACTGTGTACAAGGGACAGCGGGGGCTGAGTTCCATCGTGATTTGAAATTAAACGATCAGGTGCTGATTGTTAGTAAAGGAACCCGAACTGACCAAGAAGCCTACTCTGGATTTGAAGGTACTGACCTAAAGGAAAAATTGCAGCGAGCTGGCGTGGGGCAAGTATATGTTTGCGGCCTGGCTACGGACTATTGCGTTAAAGCCACAGCTCTGGATGCTCAGAAGGCAGGGTTTAAAACTATGGTAGTAACCAATGCTATCCGGGGAGTGGACGTGAAGGAGGGGGACTCAGAACAGACCCTGCAAGAGTTAAAGGGGAAAGGGATTACTTTACTAACTAGCCAGGAAATTGATCTATAGTCTGCGGTAGTTCCAATGTAACCGTGGGCGATGACAGACTTGAACTGTCGACCTCTGCCGTGTGAAGACAGCGCTCTGACCAACTGAGCTAATCGCCCGAATTATTATTAACCGGTAGATAATTACCTTGTCAAAATAACTGTTGTTGTCTGTTAACAGGCCAGCGAATTTACAGGGTGGGAAATAGGGAATCAACAAGATGAACGACGCCAGTTCAGACCTGACCATTACCAATACGGAAGTAGTAAATGATATGGTCTTGATTCAATGGAGTAGCGGCGAAGAGGGAATGGTGCCTTTGAAGAAGTTGCGCGAGCACTGTCCCTGCGCCGTCTGCGCCGGGGAGACCGACGTGTTTGGGAACGTGTACCGTGGCCCCCAGAAAGAGAAAACGGCTGACAGTTATCGGTTGGTGGCTCTGGAAAGGGTAGGCTACTACGGGCTTCGCCCTATCTGGGCCGACGGCCACGACAGCGGAATATTCACCGGCGATCTCCTTAAAACTCTCGCTGATTAACTAAACCTCGAAGAGCTCTATCACCAAATTATTCTCCCTTTAAGTTCCTGCGTTAAGCCGTATTTTTCACCATGTCCACATCCCCTCTGTTTGAACTAAAAGAAGTAAGCTATTCCGCCAACGATGTGCCCATTTTAAAAAATGTCTCGTTTACAATTTCGTCGGGGTCTTTCTTGGCCATCCTGGGGCCTTCGGGTTCAGGGAAGTCAACCCTATTACGAATGTTCAATGGCTTGCTGAGCCCCACCGCAGGGAATATCTTCTATCATGGGGAGTCATTGAATGGGTACCCCGTGCGAACTCTGCGCAAAGAAGTTGGGATGGTATTTCAACAAGCAGCCCTGATTCCGGGAACGGTGCGCCATAACTTACTACTCCGTTATCGTTGGGATAAGGAACTACCCTCAACTCCCGATGAGGAACTGGTCGAGCTGTTAGCAAAGATTGGTTTGGATGAAGAATCTCTGGTTCGTGATTGTCGTTCGCTTTCGGTGGGGGAGCAACAACGGGTAGCCCTGGCGCGCACACTCCTTAATAATCCTACCGTGTTACTTTTGGATGAACCCACTGCCAACCTGGATCCGCCGCTGGCCAGGAAGATTGTTTCCTTGGTACATCGATTACACAAGGAACTGAATCTTACGACCATCTTGGTTTCCCACAACCACCTTCTAATACGAGAATACGCCGATACCGTGGCCTTTCTCATTAATGGGGAATTGGTTGAAACGGGCCCAATAGAAAACCTTGTCCATCCCCAGACAGATTCTGTCCGCCGCTTTCTAGAGCAGGAGCCTGCATGAACCATTCGTTTTATCATCTCTCCTGGTCGGATGTTTTTGCCTCCCTGGTGCTTATTGTCCTCGCTATCGGCCTTTTGAAACGATGGCAGGTGAAATTAGAAAAGACCCTGTTGATAGGTACGTTCCGAACCTTTTTACAATTATCTGTGATGGGCTACTTGTTAACCTTCTTCTTTCAGCAACGCCATTGGATCGTGATGGTAGGTCTGGTGTTAATGATGATTCTTATTGCCAGCTATGAAGGCTACCGACGCCAGAGAACGAGCCGCATTCCCCGCTATTTTTTAATCGTTGTGGGATCGTTATTGCTCACCGTAACTGTTGTTTTAGGAACCATTTTAAACTTTATTTTAGAGGTCAAGCCGTGGTTTTACCCCTATGCCATGATCCCACTGGCGGGCATGATCATTGGCAATGGATTGAATTCAATTACCTTGGCCACCAATCGCCTCATGGGAGAATTACGCCACCGTGAACGGGAATTAGAAGTCTATTTATCCCTGGGTGCCCCACCCCGTATTGCCGTTCAGGATTGTTTGCGGGAGTCGCTCCGTGCCGCTTTGTTACCCAATATCAATGCCATGATGATGGTGGGCCTGGTTCAGATCCCGGGAGTAATGACAGGCCAGATCCTGGCCGGCGTGGACCCCCTCCAGGCTATCCGGTACCAGATCATGATCATGTACATGTGGGTCACCACCGTGATTTTGGTGGATGTGTTGGTGTTGTCCCTGGTCTATCGGCAGTTCTTTACTGACCGGGAACAGTTACGCTACGATTTACTCCGTTCTCCGTAAGTAGACGTCATTCATTGTATTAGCACCTGGGCCGTCATGTCACGGGGGATGGGGAGGCCTAATAACTGCAGAAGCGTAGGCCCAATGTCAGGGAGGATGCCACGCTCTCTCAGGTGGTATTTGTTGGCAGAGGGGCTGATGAGTAAACACTCTACGGGATTCAAGGAGTGGCTGGTGCGCACCTGGCCAGACTGATAATCGATCATTTGGTCGGCATTGCCGTGGTCGGCGGTGAGAATGAGTTGCCCTTGTAAGTCCAGAACTCGATCTACAATGTTTCCCACACATTCGTCTAAGACTTCCATTGCTTTTCGAGCAGCGTCGAAATTTCCCGTGTGTCCCACCATATCCCCATTGGCAAAATTGACCAGGATGAAAGCATAGGGGTTGTCTTGTAACCGCTGGAGAAGTTCCGTCGTAACTTGGTAGGCTTCCATTTCCGGGTGATCGGCGAAGCTGGAAGGGTCAAAACGGCTGGGGACTTCTACCTGATCTTCACCTGGATAAGGGGTCGTGGACTTTCCGTTGAAAAAACTGGTCACGTGCCGGAATTTCTGGGTTTCTGCCAGACGCAACTGGCGGAGCCCGTGCTGGGATATCACTTCGCCTACTAAATGTTGCAGGCTTCCAGTGCTGCCCCCCAGGCCCCCTAAAAGGTAATTGGGAAATTCGTCGTAGTAGCGGGTGAGCCCCATGTAAACTACCGACGGGCGACGGGTCAGGTTACCAGGATAGTCCGGGTCCACGAAGGCCCGGGAGAGTTGTATGGCCCGGTCCTGGCGAAAGTTGGTATGCAGGATGGAATCACCCTCCTGCACCCCCTGGTACCCCTTTATCACATGGGGGGGGATGTATTCATCGAACATTTCTTCACCCGTGGGGGTGCGATCCTTGTCGTAAGAATTTTGGACGGCCTCCTCGATGGTTTTAGCCGGATGACCTACTCCGTCAACGATGCAGTGGTAAGCCTGATCGGTCAAACTCCAGTTGCGCGCCCGGTCCATGCCGTAGTAGCGGCCCATGAAAGTTCCAATGCTGCAGGGACCCACAACTTTTATCCGTTGCTGCAAGATGGCGATGAATTCCAGTGTGCTGCGAGGAGGTGTATCCCTTCCGTCTAAGAAGGGATGTACTACGATTTTTCCCTGTGGATATTCCTGGCGGGCACGCGCCATGATCTGGAACAGGTGTTCCTGGTGTGCATGGACCCCCTCATCCTGGAGCAATCCTAATAAATGTAACTGACTCTGATTCTGTCGCCAGTTGGCGATCAGCTTTTTCCAGTTAGGATTTTGCCACAGCGATCCATCGGTGAGTTGGTCATTAATGCGTTTTAGCTCCTGGATGATGATACGTCCTGCCCCCATGCTCAAATGGCCCACCTCACTGGAACCTTGAAAGCCAGCGGGTAGACCTACTGCTTCACCGGAGGCTTCTAAAAGGCTGCGGGGATAGACTGTACGGTAGTGGTCAAGGTGGGGAGTGTTCGCTGCTATGACGGCGTTCCCCCGGGGATCCTCGTTGTAACCCACTCCGTCCAACACTAATAGAATCACCGGTGCTATTGCCATGGCTTCATCCTTTTGCAATACATAGAAAATTTCTCTGGAAACAGTCTGGTGCTAGTGTCCCTGTTTCGTGTCTGATGAGAGTCAGGGGATGGTCGCAGTTGGTACATGCCGGGGGATATTACTGAGATCGGGTGTAATGAACCAACTCCTTAACGTCAGTTGCGCGGGTACCAGGATGGATA
>CAZBEL010000025.1:0-12729 GCA_964490885.1 uncultured bacterium | reverse complement strand
ATATGCGGCCCGTAAACCACTGTTCCAGTAGAATCCAGAATTTCGTAACCGATGCGGTAGATGCCGTTATTGCTACCTAAGGGGCCGTCGTCGGTAGTATCCATAGCCCGTGAAACGATATCCACGACGCCGTAAACACGGTTGTTCACAAAAGCAGTTTGGGTTCCACTGACGTAAAAGTCGCAAGTGAGGATTTCCGGTTCGTAATTGTCCACTAAGGGATCCAAGCCTCCATTTTGACGAATGGGGTTAATCTCTGACCCGGGATAGCCATCTTTAAAATGGATGTGGTTCCAGGAGTTTGTCCACCCTAAAACGGTTTGGTAAGCGGTGACCTGGGAGCCCACATGTAAAGCCGGGTTAGGGTTGATGTGAACCGCAGCATAGCGTCCTACCCGTACCCACGAATTAATTCCATATTGGCCAGGGGTTCCAATGCTGGTGACCGTTCCATTGATAGGGGCGTAAGTCGCTCCACCCTGGGGGAGATGGATGTCCACTCCATCGTGGAAGTGGTCAATATCGCCGCTGGAACCAGAACGGTTCTCACAAAATGTCCCATTGATCCAGTGTTGTTGATCAAAGGGTTCACAGGGCCAATTGTAAGATTGGGCGGGGAGGATATTTAATAGGAGGCCTAAAGATGGAATATAAATAAGGTCTTTGGGTCGCATTACTTCAGATCGTAGAAGTACACCTGTTCATTGAGTTGGATCCCCAAGATTTTTTCATTTCCGGGTGGGAAGAAAACTATCTGCTTGTAATTGGTTGGAGTTAGAGTTTGTGTTTGGGAAATCCCTGTTTGTAAATCGATGATGTTACATCGTAATCCTGCGTAATTGATGTTTTGGGATTGGTACTGGATTTTGTCGCTAGTGAAGAGATAACACATATTCCCTTCGACGATCGAGTAAAGGGGGAAAGTATTTACGTCAGTGGAAATAGTTTTCTCTTTTTGGGGACTATCAGGAGCGATCAAAGACAAATCATCCTGGAATATCATTAGAACATTGCCTTGCCACCAATGCGCAAAGTAAGGGATTGCCTTTAGACGGTAAAATTCCAAAAGGGGTTGATATTGGCTATTATATACCCACAAATAAGGAACCTGATCTTCAGGCCCCACTTTAGCTTGTGTCCCGATGATAAAAAGCTGGTCTTCCGCAGAAAGTTCGGTAAAATAAGGCATCGTAAGGGGGACGCTTGCTTTTAATTGTATTAGGTAGTCGGGGCCTACTTGAAATAGGTGTGTGTTTTGGGGATCTGTTAGGTCAGCTGAAGCCATACCCACTAAACCTGATTTTCCTTCTTTATTCGGAAGATAGGTGAGTTTGCGTTCCTGATTCCAAACAGAGTTGGGAAAGAGACTTTGTTGACTGATCTGCTCCCCAGATAAGGAAATGATCGCTACCGTTTGATCCTCCGGGTGGAGGAAAAGGAAGTAATCTGAGACTAGATGTATTTCTGGTAAACCTACATCATTTGACTGGGTCTGACTCCACCGGGCTACCAGCAACCCAGCCGGGTCCATAAGACGGTAGTTGACGGTTACTGTTCCTGCTACGGAGCTGTTTTCGGTGGTAATGATCAGGAGGTAGTCGTCTACCTTGTTGTTGAAAGGAAGGACGTTAATGACCTGTTCGTTTTCAGGTATTGGGACATGATTATTTTGCAGAACGACTTGGCGTCTACCCCAATAGCCAACCATGTTTCCTTCCAAAATAAGGGCTCTGGTTTCGGGTGGAAGGGTTCTACGATCTAATAAAGTTAGATTATTTTGGCCCGTCAAAGGGGAGGGAAAGGAAAGGATGGTTACGATGAAAATAAACGTTGTAAGGAACATGATCTTGGTTGAGTCGCGTACCTCTATTTAATTAGGTGAAAAATACACCCTTTCGTCTATGCTTGTCACTAAAGAAGAGAGAATCCAGTTGAGTGCCTGGGGGAACATGTTGTGAATTACTTCTTGCTGGGAGGAGGATATTTTACTAAGTTGAAATTAATAATAAGAATAATTCTCTACCCTTACGTTAGGGGTGTTGAATTTCGCGAAAATAAAAGTTGATGAATAAAGAAAAGGAGGTATGATGCGTAAAACAGGTACGAGTTTATTGGCCGTCTTTGCGCTGGTTACTGGTGTATTTGCCCAGGAGTATTTAGCCAGTGGCTGGACAAAGACTTTCGGCCAGACGACACACCCTGGTTCCCCCTATGATGTAGTCGTTACCCAAGCTGTTTCAGCAGGTTGGGATATTGACCAGGATGGGAACAAGGAGTTCATTGTTTTATCCGACCACTCTAATCCAAATGGTGGCGGACCAGAATATCCTACGGGGTGTTCGGTCTGGTTATACGAGGATAATGGATCAGGAGGTTTTGACCTAGCTTGGTCCTGGTTTGATACGACCTTGTACACCGGTGGAGCCAGTTTCCCCGTGCATGCTGTGGCGGATTTAGACGGGGATGGCAATGCTGAAATTGTGGTAGGTGTTCCTTATGGATCGGGTAATCCTCCTGATGGATCCAATCCCCGGCGTTTTTATGTGTGGGAAGGTCCCACTCTCCCGGCAGATGGCACACCAACAGCCACCTGGAATTTTGATGTTTCTGTAGGTAGCAATACACGCCCCTCAGGTATCGCTATTGATGACATTGACGGCGACGGCACTCAAGAAGTGGCCCTGGCATTTCGCAAATTCAGTGATGCCGCAGGTAATGACGCTATGATGATTTTCTCCCTTAATGGTGCCTTTGCTGGCGATTTTACTTCCTGGACGATTGAAGCTCTAGATTCCACCAGCGATGTGGGTTCTGTTTACTCCGTCACAATTAGCGATGTGGACAATGATGGTAATAAGGAAGCCTTTTTCGCCACGGACTATGGTGTCTTCTTTGAAGCTGCCGGTGCTGATACCTATAACGAAACCGATCAATTCATGTTGCAAGGCATGGATGGAGACCTCTGGGCCTTACAAGCTACGGCCAGTTTTGATATTGACGGTGATGGTGATGAAGAGTTAGTGGTAAGTCCCTGGAGCGGAAACGTAGATATTATCAGTGGTGTGGCCGATCTTGCTAGTGCTGACTCCAGCGATGTTTCACGGATTAATACCATTTCTGGTGGTACTCGCGGAATGGCCGTAGGTGATTTTGACAACGATGGTTTGGGTGAAATCTTCATTGGTAATAACTACAATAGTAGTGTCTGGCGCATTGACTATGTGAGTGGAGACGTTCACGACTCTACCAGTTATACCGTGCCAGAGTTGATTTACCAGGCAGATACCAGTGGCTCTGTACGGACGTACTCCGTAGCCTTTGGTGGTGCCGATATGAACGGTGGACAATACGCAGACCTCACCGGTGATGGTTTCCCTGAACTGGTCATCGGTCATGAAGATGGGGATACTACTGCAACCCAGTATGTGGTTGTTATCTCCAGTGATGAGTCTCTAGCTATCTCCTCCGACTTCGGAGCCCCTGTCTTAGAGACCTATCGCCTTTCCCAGAACTATCCCAACCCCTTTAACCCCACAACAACGATCCAATTCAGCTTGAGCAAGGCTGGTGATGTGAAGCTGTACGTCTACGATCTCACCGGTCGTTTGATCAATACGCTCGTGTCTGAATATCGTCCAGCAGGGGATTATTCCGTCCGTTGGGATGGTCGGGATGCCAATGGTCAAGTTGTCGCTAGTGGAACCTACCTGTACAAATTACAGGTAAATGGTGCGACCTTGACCAAGCAAATGACACTGATTAAGTAGGTCCAGTCAAACTCGATGGAGAGCACGGATTCCGTGCTCTCCATCCCTTTCTATTGCGGGAATGAAAGCCATGAAACGATCCTGGTTCACCGTATTAGTGGTTCTCCTCAGTTTAACCTCCCTTAGTTACTCAGGTACCACAGGTAAAATAAAAGGGGTTGTCACCGACACTCAGGGGAATCCTCTTCCGGGTGTTAATATATTAGTCGTTAATACCCCAATGGGGGCGGCAGCCGATAAAAACGGGCGTTATTATCTGCTGAATATCCCTCCGGGGACTTATACGTTGAAGTTTACAATGATAGGGTATCAAACCGTAAATGTAGAAGGGGTTACGGTTCAGAGCGATCTAACCACGACGGTAGATGCCACCCTGGAAACTAGAGTATTAGAAGCCGAGGAGGAAGTGACCGTAATTGCCCAACGTCCGATGATTCAAAGGGACGCCACGGCTAGTGCGGCCATTATTTCGTCAGATGTCATTGAGGACTCGCCCATCGAAACCTTTCAAGATATTGTCCAAACCAAGGCGGGTGTCAGTGTGGATGCAGGGGGTGCGCTCCATTTTCGGGGGGGACGGGCCGATGAAATTGCCTATTTAGTAGATGGTATTCCCAATGTGAATCCCTACGGGAATATCTTGGGTGTCGATATTGCTACCAATGCCATTCAGGAGCTTTCGGTAATCACTGGTTCCTTTAATGCTGAATATGGACAGGCCATGTCGGGTATCGTCAATATTGTAACCAAAGATCCACCTAAAAGATACCACGGTTCCCTTTCCCTTATGGGCGGAGACCTTTCTACGAACTATGATTTAGATATTCATTCTCGAATTCAGGAAGCATCGAAAGCTTTTGATCTAACTAATGCAGAAGAAATTGAAGCAACTTTTTCCGGTCCCATTCCATTCTTTTCGCGTTTACGGTTTTTTGCATCTATGCGCCGACTTTCTGATGCCGGTTATTTGTATGGACTTTCTCGTTATACACCCTATGGCGTGGAAAAGGATACCGCGGATTGGACCCCCTTTTCCATGAACCCTAAGGACAAGACTAACCTTCAAGCGAAATTGACCTACCAACTGAATGACAAAATAAAACTACAATATATCTACCTGTCAGAAAACAGGTCCTGGAAAAGCTATTCTCATAGTCGTAAATATCTTCAGGAAGGGCATTACAATAGAGATAAGCAAGCCGCCAGTCATATGTTGAAACTGACCCATCAATTGGGAATGAAATCGTTTTACACTTTGAGTTATTCCCATACAGAAAATAACTATATGTACTACTCCGGCCTAAAACCGGGTGATAAACGTTTTGATTTACTTGCCAAACCTCAATCTTATTTACAGGAACGGGGGTTAGAACGTTTGGCGGAATATTATGTTTGGGGCGGTTATTATGTAAAAGATAACAATTATGAATTCTACACTGGGGGAACTCAGAATGGGATGTATGATCGCCGGGTGAATACAGATTTAATTATGGGTCAGATTATTAGCCAAGTGAATCCCCATCACGAGGTGAAGTTAGGTTTTGAGTATAAACGACACGACCTATTTTTACACACGTGGACCTTACTGGTTGACCGCCGAGATGAACCCTGGGTGGATGAGGATGGAGACGGTACCTATGATGAAGGGGAGGAATTCACCGATTTAGATGGGAATGGGATCTGGAGTTCGGCGAAAGATGATAATGATGATGGAATCTATGGCAATATCATTGTCCCGGATGTGGGACCGAGCAACAGTAGTTATCGCCATTATCCCACTGAGACATCGGCTTTTATCCAGGACAAGATAGAGTTAAAAGACCTGGTTCTAAATGTGGGCATTCGCTGGGATTCTTATGATCCCGACGGACGGGTAGCTTTGAACTGGAACAATCCCCAACCAGATAGTACCAAACCAGCCTCGAAGAAAGTTCAGGTCAGTCCTCGTTTTTCCATTGCCTATCCAGTAACCGCCAAGGGAAAGTTGTTCTTTTCCTATGGTCACTTTTTCCAAATGCCTTCCTACAGTCGCCTTTATACGAACCCTGATTTCGACGTATTACCAGGAGTCATTAAGAGCGATATTGGGAATGCCGATTTAAAACCACAGAAAACGGTGAGTTATGAAGTGGGCTATGAGCAGGCGTTGACCTCCAATTCAGCCTTTTATTTGAAAGTGTTCTATCGCGACATGCGCAACTTATTAGGGCAGCGGATCTACATTCTGCCGGGTGGATCTGATTCTTATGCGTTGTTCATTAATCGTGACTGGGGAAGCGTGAAAGGCTTCACCTTCTCCTTTGATCAGCGGTTCACCGGTCTTGTCTCCGGGTCAGTGGATTATACCTATCAGGTAGCCGTAGGAAATGAGTCTGATCCCACGCGCACGCGTAGGGACTTTCGTCTATCAGTAGAACCTCAGAAAAAGGTAGTGCCCCTCGATTGGGATCAGCCCCATGCTTTCCGGTTCGTGTTGAATATTGGGCGTTCTGGAAACTGGCGAATCAGTTCCATCGGTCGAATTGAGAGTGGTTATCCATATACCCCGAAGGATGTAAATGCCATCGTTAGGGTAGCAGAAGAAAACTCCGGCCGGAAACCGAATCAGATCAATGTGGACATCACAGCCTACAAGGTTTTGAAGGTACCGTTGGGGATTACAACGTTAAGGTATCGGCTTTATGTGAAAGTGTACAATCTGTTTGATCGTCGGAATGAGAACTACGTTTGGGACAGTTCTGGACGCGCTGGGTATTCTCTAGGACGTTACGGCGATGAATCCACCGACGAATGGATTAACCGTCCAAATTGGTATTCCCGGCCGAGGACGGTATACCTAGGTTTCGAAGTAGATTTTTAAGGTCGATTAATATGGATAGACACAAAGCATTCTTTATTTTAACCCTTGTTGGGATATTATCATTGGGTATTCTTAATGCTGGGGACAAGGAGCCTATCCAACGTCCTCCCGGGCCTATGAAGCAATGGTCACGGGCGGAGTTCCAGACTTATTTACAAGCTCTGGACGCGCGTGCCCGTAGTGAGAAAACGGCCGCCCATTCCGACCGCAAGTTTGGCCTCCACGACGGCAATAAGATCCGAACACTGTTTTATAATTACGGTTCAATTGGACGACCTAATACTGAACCTTCCATGGAATGGCCGGCTTTTTCAAGCCATGGATATGCGTATGAATTTGGCCCTATTGTTGGTGCGGAAGTGGTTGACGCCGATAGCGATACGGTGGTGATTTTCTCTGATGGTATGCTGGATGGCGGTGACTATGATCCTTCCGGGGGTGCCAACTGGTGGGGCTGGGAACCCCTTCCTGGGTATGCAGCCGGTGGTCAACAATATATTGGACTATCTAATAATCCTTCCACGTGGGGAGATAATTTTCCAATTGATAAGGATGGGTTCCTGGTCTGGCCAGGACAGTTTGGGAAAGGGGTCGTTGTAGCTGACCTGGAAAGTTATTACGTCATGGACGACCGCTATAACGCCGAGTTTCAATATTATCCCGTACCTTCTGATTCTTCAATCCGGGGTTTGGGAGTGGAAGTAACCGTGCGAGGTTATCAGTATGCTGCATCGGTCGCCGAGGACATTATCTTCTTTCAGTACGAAGTGAAAAATGTAAGTGAAAAGACCTTAGATAAAGTTGTTATCGGCATGATTGGCGATCCCCACATAGGGGGAGCCGGTGACTTTGGGGATGACTATGCCGGTTTTATTAATAATGATGGCCTGGATAGTTATACCGGTGAATTCCTGGATGTGACCAGTATGGTCTATTGTTGGGACAAACCAGGTTCGGGGAATGATTTTAATATCCCCTGGGATGAACTGGGTTGGCTGGGGTATAAGTTCTTAGAAAGCCCGGGGATTGCCACGGATAATGTTGATAACGATAACGATGGATTCGTGGATGAGAGTCAGTATGACGGTATAGATAATGATGGTGATTGGGATTTAACGGACTCCACTGCTGCGTTGGATACTGCCGAGGCACGAAATTATTGGGATCCCATCATGTGGAACGGTGTGGATGATGATGGAGATGGACGTATTGATGACTGGGGAGATTTAGACCATAAGAGTGATGATCTGAACGGGAATGGGATCATGGATCCGGGTGAACCCGATTTTGACCTTACCGATGTTGATGAATCGGATATGATCGGTCTGACAAGTTTTTGGGCACCGGTTTATGGGACCGAAGAGGCGGGGATGGATGATATCATGTGGAACCGCATGATCCCTGGTACCTACGCTTCAGCCGAGGATATTGCCCAGGAGGCCGATAACATTTTTATCTTCGGTTCCGGTTATTTCCCTCTAGCCCCAGGGGAGAGCCAGAAATTTTCCATTGCCGTCATTATGGGGCAGGGAAAAGAGGACCTCCTGGCCAATGCCAAGGTGGCGGATTGGATCTATCGCCTCGGGTTTCAATTTACTAAGCCTCCGGATAAACCGGTGGTGGTGGTTGTACCGGGAGATCAAAAAGTGACCTTGTACTGGAATGATGCGGCCGAATTATCCGTAGACCCGGTGAATGGTCAGGACTTTGAGGGGTACCGGATTTATCGTAGCAACGTAAAGGGAGAGTGGGGCAAGCCTATTACCGATAACCAAGGGGTAAAAATTGGCTATGTGCCCATCGCCCAGTTTGATTTGATAGATGATTTAGAAGGGCCCCATCCCATTCCATCTGCAGAAGGGTATCATATGGATATGGGGGCCAATACCGGCCTCGTGCGGAGTTTTGTGGATACCAATTTAGTTAATGGCTTAACCTACTATTATGCTGTCACGGCCTATGATAAAGGTAGCGTGGAGGGGAATCTCCCTCCTCTGGAATGTTCAAAGACGATTGGTGAAGTGAACGTGGTGGAGGTAGTTCCTAATGCACCTGCAGCCGGTTTCCAGGATGCTCAGGTTATCGTTGATCATTATGCTGGCTTTGCCACGGCTCTACTGCAGGTTAATCTGTTGGATAATATCAATGTTAATGCGGAAACTACCTATGACATTGTCATCGAATCGGACGAGACGGAAAAATATGTTAGCGTCGTTGAAGTGTTGAACGGTGATAGTACTACCCTCTGGGATGCTGTTTCATTCAATGCCCTGGAAAATATGTGGCTAAACCATTTACAATTTGCTCAGTATGATTTATACCTGTTGGATTTGGCCACGGGTGCTCTGGATTCAGCTGATTGGGCCGGGGATACTGACTATTTCGGATTCAATATCGGCATTAGTAACTTAACCGGAGCAACCCTTTATCCCCGCGATCTATCTGTAAAGTTTTTTAATGATGTCGCTGATACCACCATGTATACCAATATCCCGGTTAATTTTCAGATCTGGAACTTGAATGAGAATAAGCAGGAGGATATTTTCTTTCGGGATAACGATGGGAATGGCGAACTTAGTATCGGGGACATTATCACGCCCTTGGTCAATCTGAATGGTTCCCCCACGGCTACTTGGGATATTACCATAGACTCAAGCAAAACTTTTATGACTCCCCCGGAAGGCAGTGAAATTAGAGTTTATGTAAGTAAACCATTTTGCACCCTAGGGACTGTAGAGCGCTACCACGTTTCTGCTATCCCGGCTACAGTATCCGAAACTCAGCTGGAGAACGACCTCTCGCGGATTGCAGTGGTACCAAATCCTTATGTAGCCGCTTCAAGTTTTGAAACCCCTCCACCCCAAGTGTTTACCTATGGTCGCGGTGAGCGTCGTGTAGACTTTATTCACTTACCGCAAGAGTGTACCATCCGTATTTACACCATGGCCGGGGAACATGTACGTACCCTGAAGCACTCCAGCACCTTGTTTGACGGTACAGAATCCTGGAATCTATTAAGTAAGGATGGTCATGAAATTGCCCCCGGGATTTATCTATACCACGTGGAAACAAATCAGGGGAAAGAAGTCATCGGTCATTTCGCCATTATCAAATAACCTCAGGATACCATGGTAAAACGATTCCTATTGATCATCATGCTTCCGGCGTTACTTAGTGCTCAGGGAGCCACTAAGGTTGCCAGTACGGCGGCCTCGTTTCTTAAAATTGGGGTGGGAGCTCGAGCGGCTGGTATGGCCGACTCTTTCTCTGCTCTGGCCAGTGACGTTACCGCCGTTTACTGGAACCCGGCTGGTCTCAGTCGCTTAACGAATAACCAAATTTTTGTCAGTCACATCGATTGGTTAGCGGACATTGGTTACGACTTCTTCGCCCTGGGAATCCCTGTGGGACCTAGCCGAGCCATTGGCCTGTTTACCACCTCACTGAAAGTGCCCGAGGACGAAGTTCGCACCGTTTTACAACCTGAAGGGACGGGAGAATATTTTGATGCCAGTGATATTGCCATTGGGATTACTTATGCTCAGAATATAACCGATCGTTTCTCGGTGGGGTTTGTGGGCAAGTTTATTCAGGAACGGATCTGGTCCATGACTTCTAATACAGTAGCACTGGATGTGGGGACGTTATATGAAAGTCAGTGGAAGCATTTACGCATCGGGATTGTCCTGAGTAATTTTGGTCCAAAACTGAAACTATCGGGACGGGCAAATCTATTGCCAGTTGACCCTGATCCCACCATCGAGGGCAACATCGAAACCATCCGTGCGGAGTTGGAAATGGGTCGTTGGGATTTACCCCTCAATCTCAAGACCTCCCTGGCTATGGAGATCATATCAACTTCGGTGTTAAAAATTACTGTCGCCGGCGACATGGTTCACCCCAATGACAACCGGGAGTATATTAACTTTGGTGGGGAAGCTCAAATCTTCAAGATGTTGTACCTTCGGGCTGGATTCCGAGGATATGGCATGGATCAAGGAGAAGGAGGCCGTGCTATAGGAGGGGGACTCCATGTGGATATTTCACCCAGTTTACGTTTGAATATTGATTATGCTGTTACTGATTTTGGTCGTTTAAAAAATGTGAATCAGCTGTCCCTCGGAGTCGGTTTCTGATATGTATGGGCAACCTTTGAAAGGTGCCAACCTTTTGAAGGGGTTAACCTATTTACTACTCTGTGTGAGTTTCTCCACGGTGGCCCTTTTTTCTGGTACTACCGGTAAAATTACAGGACGGGTCATCGATGCCCAGACCAAAGACCCCCTTGTAAGTGTAAATATTGTCCTTGAAGGGACCTCCCTAGGTGCTGCCACAAACATGGATGGGAGTTTCATGATATTACGTATTCCACCCGGCACATATACACTTACCGCTTCCATGATCGGTTATCACAATTACCGTGTGCAGGACGTACGGGTTCAGGTTGATTTAACCACCAAAGTCGAAATTCCACTAACCAGAAGTGAGATTGAATTTCAGGAGATTACGGTTACGGCAGAGCGTCCGTTAGTTCAGCCTGACGTTACTTATAGTCAACAGAATGTCAGTGCTGAAGAAATAGAAGCTCTTCCGGTGGAGAAGTTCGAGGATATGGTTTCCTTACAGGCTGGGGTGGTTGTAGGAACGAACGGCGCCTTGCACATCCGCGGTGGTCGCAGTTCGGAAATTACTTACTTAGTTGACGGTATTCCCGTTACGGACCCTTTTAACAAAGGAATGGGGGTTGAAATCGAGAACAATGCCATTCAAGAACTGCAAGTTATCAGCGGGACTTTTAACGCTGAATATGGCCAAGCCATGTCTGGTGTCATCAATATTATTACAAAAGAGGGAAGTTACCAAACTTACCATGGTAATCTGGATGTGAACGGAGGGGATTATTTAAGTAGCGATACTGATTTGTACATGAATATTAACGATCTTAACCCGCTAAGTCTGAGGGATATTCAAGGTACTTTTAGCGGACCACTTCCTTTCCTGCCCGGTTCCTTTTTCTTTTCTGGCAGGTCCTTTTACGATGAAGGTTACTTATATGGCCAGCGCCGTTATAAACCAGACTCCTATATCTGGAACGATTCTCTGAAAAGCTATGTGTTTAATACCTATGGTGACTGGGAGTACCAGTCTATGTCCTGGGTAAATCAAATTTCTCTTCAGGGGAAACTGAACCTTAAGCTTACCAGCCGCACGAAGTTGGCTCTAAACCGTACGGAAAGCCGCACGCGATACCGGGCATATAACCACAAGTTCCGCTATAATCCAGAGGGGGACTACCATCGCTTTCGAAACAACCAAAGCACGATCCTTAAGTTGGAGCATGCCTTTTCTCCACAGTCCTTTTTGATTGGTTGGTATGCCAATACTTCAAACCGAGCCTACTATTACGTTTATAAGAATCCAGTAGACTCCAGATATAATGTTAATCCCGATGTTTTTAGTGTAGCTCCGGGGTATAAGTTCTATGTGAGTGGGATTCGCATGGGGCACTATGATCGCCAGACACAAACCCAGACATTTAAACTTGATTATGTAAATCAACTGAACATGCTACACCAGTTTCGTGCGGGTGTGGAATTACGGAAGACAACTATCACTCAACAACAATTCACGATCCTGTACAACGAAAATACCAATTACCAACCTGTTGTACCTGATCCCACAAGCACCCTCCATAATAAGTATCGCCAAAAGCCAATAGAGTTTGCAGCCTACCTACAGGATAAAATCGAATACGACGATTTAGTTCTGAATATTGGACTCCGTTTTGACTATTTCGACCCGAAATGGAAGGTGCTTAATGACCCGGCTGATCCTAACTATCTCCAGCCCCTTAAACCCATCAATCAATACTTTGATTTGAATGGGGACGGGACTATTTCCCAGTCAGAAATGCGACCTGACAATGAAAAATCTGATGCAGATCGTTTAGAGTACTGGTTTAAAACGGTGAATCCCAAGCAACAGTACAGTCCACGATTGGCGGTTGCTTTCCCTATTTCGGATAAAGGTGTGTTACATTTTGCCTACGGTCACTTTTTCCAGATCCCACAATTCAGTTATTTATACGTCAACTCCGATTTC
>CAZBEL010000024.1:0-13031 GCA_964490885.1 uncultured bacterium | reverse complement strand
TTCCTCAACCCACCGAAGTTCATCTAGCGGAAGAAGTACCCCCTGATACTGAACATCCACGGCGGGCCGCGGTGTCAATACGGTCGCACTTTCTTCCATGAAATGTATGTTCTGGCAGCTGCTGGTTACGTAGTGCTTTATACCAATCCTCGGGGTAGTCAGGGATATGGGGAGGCATTCGCCGATGCCATCACAGGGAAATGGGCTGAGCCGGCTATGAGTGACCTCATGGTCGCCGTGGATCATGTGCTGGCGATGGGTTTTGTGGATGAACAGCGATTGGGCGTGACGGGGGGTAGCTACGGGGGATATATGACGAACTGGATTGTGACTCATACTAAACGTTTCGGGGCAGCCGTAACGCAACGGAGTGTCTCTGATATGTCCAGCATGTTCGGTTCTTCAGACATAGGGTGGGACATGCATTATGAGTTCAATGGAACTCCCTGGAGTCGCCCGGAGGTATATCGGAAGTGGTCGCCTATGTCTTACATTCACCGTTGCCGAACCCCCCTCCTCATTATCCATAGTGAGAATGATTTGCGTTGTAACATTGAGCAAGGAGATCAGATATACACGGCCCTTAAGTACTTAAGACGTGAGGTTGAATATGTTCGTTTCCCTGAGGAACCCCATGGTCTATCCCGTCATGGACGGCCAGATCGACGTGAAGCGCGTCTGAAATTCATATTAGATTGGTTTAATAAATACCTGAAAAATTAACTGAGTATTAATAGATTTAAGTGCTATTAGGAGGGGGAATAATCGAGAATCCATCAAGACCAACAGATATCCGTGCATAAAACGCATCATTCAGGACAAGTAAAGGATAAAGGTAGGTCTTTTACCTGATTGATGATCGAAGGGAAGGACCTATACAACCTCGTTTTACGAGTCATTGCAGGCTGTTCCACTCCCGGTGATCAGACGCGTTTGGTGCGGGTGTGTGTGGCTCTGGCATCTGCATATCTACGGTACCAGCAATATTCCCAGCGCCTCTATTTTGCTGTCAACACGCGGGAAAACGGCGAATTACACGATATGAGCGTCGATGTGATTGCACCTCTATTCGCCCGTGATGAAAAGGGACATTTTGTTTATCTCAAACGTTATTTTGAACCCTTGTTGACCGAGATGGAACAGAATCAGGAATGTTGTTTACGGTATTTACGCCGGTTGGTGGTTTCAAAGACCAAGCAGGAGTTGATCCGCTATTTTCGGCAGGAAGATCCTTCCGGTTGGAATATCTATAGAAATCTCCAATTAGCCCCAGAGCGTAACACCAGCATCGGCGTATTTGAGGATTTACACCGTTTATATTTCTATTATCGTGAACCTTCCGTTACACTTGATGTTCCTAATGATTTGCATCCGGAGCGGCCGGAGGTAGAATTTGCGGTATTGGAAAACTGGTTGCAAAATGTGGTGCATAAAACAAGCAAGGTGCCTGAGCTTGTGGAGCGGATTCTTAGTGGCTTATCTCAATCTCAAGAGTACCGTCTTTTTGTGAGCCGGGTAAAACTGTTTCGTTGTTTAAGAGCTGTAACGGCTTTCAAGATAGTCTTTATGGACCAGGATCAATATTATGCCCAAGACGGAAATGGTAGCATGATCCCCTATGAGTCAGACCAAACATTGGTGCTGAAGAACTTGTTGACGTTTTTAGAGGGCGCATTGAAGAAAATTTATTCGGACAAATGCAAATTGACTTCTTTGGAGACGAAGACCTATCGGGAGATCCTGCGGACTTATTTTTCTGATCTATTGAACGGTCAGTTGGAGTCGCTACCGAAATATTTGAACCGAAGTTGCGCAGCTGCCCTAGTGGGGAAGAGCTATGCCAAGCATAAGAATCGTCTGGAATATCTCATTAAATTGGGGAAACAAAAGCTAAGAAGTGAGTGGGAAGAAAATATTTTTCCGAGCGTGGAAAAAATATAGTTAGTATACAAGTGATGAACTGTCTTACTGAATTTGAAATTGAACAACTTGTAAGGAACTGCAATGTAAATGCTGCCTGGCACACCCATCTGCAGCAGTGCGACTTTTGCCGGGATCGATTCCACTGGTTAACTTCCTATTATCAAGGGGTTCAGAAGGAGTATGAGTCGTGCCCCACTCCTGCTATCAAAACTATTCTGGGGACGCAGGATGTAGCGGCAAAATCGGGGACTTACATAGCGTATCCTTTTATTTCTAAGCGCGTTCCTCCTCTGCCTCCAAAGAACCTTCCGATTTTGAGAGCCGATTCAGACACGAATGAACCTTTCGAAAACATAGGTGTTTTGGTGACGGAGAACCAGGAGGTTTTGGTACGGGTAATGCGTAATACGGAGACTAAAGAGGTCATTTTGCACCTAATAGCCGGAAGCGCGGATAAGTACCGGAATGTGTTAGTGCGTATTCCTTCTTTGGAAGGTGAATATACCAGCGACGAGTATGGTCGTGTCCCTCTTGGTAGGGTAATCCTTCCCAGTCGGGAGGAGCTATTTGTGGAGGTAGAAACCCCGCGGGCCACCTTCGAGCTTGCCAGTTTAGACCTTCCCCAGGATCAAGTAGTGGCTCAAACTGAGGTCGTCCTCACCAATGAACAGAACGACTCCATTCGGGTGGAATTCATTCCCACCGATTTACGCTATACATTGAAGGTTCATCTCTTGACCTTGCGACAGGAAGAGGAAAAGAACCATCTACGTGTTCTGGTCGTGCGCCGTTCTAATGGGCAGCGGTGGATGAAAGCGGTAAAAAAAGGCGTGGCTGTGTTTCAAGGTCTGCAGCAGAACGGAGAATTGCGTATTCAGGTCTTCGATTGAGAGCGGGGAAAACTGTTCAACCTTGTGGTTGAAACCTCTCATCTGAGAACCATGACAAAACCTCACGGGTGTTTTTCTGATTAAGGTGCGCACCGACACGCTCCCATGAATATCATCAAATTAGAAGAACATTTCCAGCGTTTACGTTGGTCCCTTTCCTCAGCTCCCAGTGCCCGGTTAAACCTTACCCGCCTCCTGCAATTTCTCGCTCGTCTTCCTGCTCAGCAAGACGTTCAATTAGTCCAATCCTACTATCAGGAATTGATGGGACCTTTTCTAGAGTTGGTTAATACGGGGACGCTCACTTTCCGTTCGGTCACTTTTTTACGGAATCTCATTGAGGAAATTCAGCGATTTAAACTCACCTGTCCTACACAAGCACGTTCAGAAACGTTTCAGCATGTAGAGGAATTGGCCCTGCATACTCTGGCACAAATGCATTTTTACTTGGGCGAGTGGCAGGCTGGATTGCGTTATCTGGTTAGTGAAGGAACTTCGCTATCGACCGAAACGCTTTTTCCGGGTGAGGAGGATAAAGATTCACTTCCATTGCTGGAGCGTTTCAACTGGCTGGTGGAACAGGTTCAACCATTAGACAAGCAACTGGGACCGGTGTTAGAAAACATGGCCAAAGAGTGGTCATCTTTAGTGACTGAGCCGCAGTCAGATCGGGTGTGGTGCGTCCTCATTGAGCAAGAGGAAACTGGGCGTTTTACCGAGGTTGACCCTATAGGTACTATTCTTCCCCTGGCGTTGAATTGTACCCCAAGACCCCGAGATACCGACCAAGATTATTACTTGTTTAATAACCGCTCCCTTTCCTTGAATGATTTACTTCATCAACAAGTTCAGGATGCCAGCACTTGTGCGCGAAATGTGCTATCGCTAACCCGAAGCCAAAAACAACAATATTATCGGTTTCTCTACTCCTTTCCAGAAAAGGATTCTTTTTATACCGGGGATTCTCTCGGGCTGGGGTTAGGACTGTTAAATTCAGCCCTTTTGAGTGATTTGACTAGTCAACCTTATCGCCTACGTCTCTCCCAGCGAATGGTCGTGACTGGGGCACTGGATATGTTAGGCGATGTGCGACCCATTGGAGATCAGTCTTTACGCGTAAAATTAGAGGCCGTCTTTTACTCACCTTTCGCTGAAATAGTGTTGCCATATAAAAACGCTGGTGAAGCAGAGCAGCACATACACTCCCTGAGCAAACACCACAAGGGGAAAAAGGTCACTATTCATCCCGTTAAGACCCTGGGGGAATGTCTCCAGAACCCCTCCATCGTAGTAAAGAAGAAAGTGCCTCTCTCGAAGCGCGCTTTCGCTACCCCACAGAGGCGGTTACTGAGCCTGGCCGTCGCAGGAGTTGTTTTATTAGCGATTTTCGCTGGATGGTTCCTAATGCAACGCGATACTGTCCCCGTGAAGATAATTCCCCAGGGAAAATACGTTCTGGCATTGAATGCGTCTGGCGAGGAGTTGTGGCGGTACAATGTGGGAACCGAACTATTCGAAAAGTATTCCCTAGATGAAAAACAACAATACAAACATCATCTTGTCAAGGACTTGGATGGAGACGGTCGAACAGAGGTTGTGTTTGGTACAGCAGAAAGCATGGATAAATCCGTGGACGGTAGCATTTACTATTTCGCTGAATCCGGGGAGTTGCTCTGGCGGTTTCATGATCATCCGGAGATGACCTTTGGGAACGAGGTAATGGATAATTATTATAAAACGCTGTTATTAACCAATTATGATTTTGAGGGAGACGGCGAGCAGGAGATCATTGCCGTATTTACCAATAAACCTTGGTATCCATGCCGCGTTGCAGTGTTTAATTTGCATGGTGAGATATTGGAGGAGTACTGGCACTCAGGATATATCAAGTGTATAACAGTCATTGATATTGACCAGGATGGTGTTGGTGAAATTCTATTTGGAGGTGCCAATAATGATTATGATCAAGCGGTAATAGGCGTCTTGGAATATGGCTATATTTCCGGGTATTCACCGGAAGACGACGAAAGTTACGTGCCCCAAGGAGTACCCCGGGGGACAGAGCGCTACTATGTTCGCTTCCCCCATTGGAACAGATTGATACCCATGCCTGACAACGCTCGTATGGATACTCACTTAATTTGGGATTTGGGCCAGGAACAAATGAGGGTGGGGGTCTATTCCGGTGTTTTTAGTAAAGCTGCTGATATGTTATATCGTTTTACTTACGGTTTTCAAGTAGTGGAATTTGAATTCGCTGATGGTTTAAATCGGGAGTATTTTGAACGGTATGGGCACGATGTGAGTGTGGACTTTTCGGAGGAATACCTTAGGAGTTATTTTACTAAATTGGAGTTTTGGGATGGGGATCGCTGGGTAACTGAACCCACGGAAAATAAGTATTGGCGGGAAAAAAATAAATAATGTAAAACAAGGGTTGATATTATTTTAGAAAGTTTTCTATGCTGGGGATACGTGTAATATTATACTCGCTATTAGCCGCTTATCGTTTTAGCCAAATAAAATTCCATAAAAGCAAAAAATGTAGTTAGAAAGATATAGGTACCAACCAGTCTGCAACTTGGTTAGTAGTATTCCTGTCGGTATTGAACGTCCCGGTGCTAATCTTAAGCGGCGTGTAAACATCGCATCACCAATGGCCTGCTAACTAGACAGGCAATAAATGATTAAGGAGCCCCCATGACCAAACTACAATTGCAACGCTTGGTCTATTTTCTTTTTATGGTACTTTTCCTAACGATACCAATTAGTGGTCAAGATTTCTTTGGCCGTAGTAAAAAGCTATATGCCAAGGCACTGGAACAGAAGAAAGCGGGTAATTATACTGGAGCGGCGGAGAACCTGAGCAAGATCATCCGCAAGTATCCCAAGTCGGAGATTATCCAGGAGGCTTACTACCAGCACGGTGCCGTTCTTTTTAGAGAGTATGAGTGGCAATACTGGCAGACGAGAGGATTGCACAAGTATTTCCAAGCTCTTCACTCCTTTCGCCAGGTAAACACCACGGTAGATACTTTAGCGGCCAAAAGTCTCTATATGCAAGCCCGTTGTTTTCGGAGGATCGACTCCCGACTGGCTATGGCCTTGTACGATTCGGTTGCCCAACGCTATCCCGATGACCACTTAGCCGACGATGCCTTGTTCATGTCCGCCTACATTGACCCTTACCCGCAAGGCGCTATCGCTAAATATCAACGGTTGCGCGAACAATATCCCGAGTCAGAACACGACTTAGGGGCTCTTTACCATTTGCTTCAACTTTATCGAAAAGTTGGTGATTATGCTATGGCCTCTAATCTATGCCAGGAATTCATGGAACGATATCCTGACAGCTACTACTCGCAAACGGTGTTTTTAAATTATGTTTCGAACTTACTCATGGCTGGTGAGAAGAGTGCAGCTATTAATTACGTCTTGGAAAAGGCCCAGACGAATCGGCAATTGCGGGATCAATTTCCGTCAGAGTACAGGGACTTGCCTACTAGCGAACTATGGAGTGCGGTTGCCCGCCCGAGAGTTGCAATGGTTCAGCGTGTGGGAAAGGTATGGATCATAAACTATGAAAAAGATAGCACTTCACAGAACAGTCGGAAACTCATACAGAGTTACTTGGATAATGAAGCGAATATAAAAAAGGCTATTGCTATCCTGGATATTGCCATTCCTGGCCGTAACCAACCCGTCTTTAGTAAGCTTGATAGTCTTTATTTTACTACTGAGCTGTTTCAGGAATTCCACGTAACCAAAGCCCTTCAGTGCGCTTATGATAACCTGCGCCGCGGTAACTACGTCCAGGCGGCGAACATTTCCCTGGGTTTAATAAACAACCCGTTGATTCGCGACCCCTCCGAGGCTTACTGGATTCTCGGGCAAGCTTATCCCCGTTACGATTTACCCAGCATGGCCTTTCAGTCATTAAAAAGGGCTTTTAAGGGTTTGGTTTCTCCGGAAGACCGGATGGCCTGCCTGGATGGAATGATCAAATATGCCCCAGAGTCGACAACCGTGGAGGCAATTTTAAGAGAGGCAGTTAGGGACACGACTTTTTCCAATTACGAGCGAGTCAAGTTAGCAACTCGGCTCATGGGGTTATTGAATATTCGGAATGCTGATCTCAGTGAGATCGAAACAGTAAGCAATGCATTGAGCGATCTGGATGCTAACAAGCTTGGACCAGTACACAGAACCTTGGCCTCCATTTATTTTGGGCGGGGCTTGCTGGGTGAAACTGAAAAGGAAGTAGAGAGGCTGGTTGACACTGCCCCCGATGAAGCAGTGCACTTTTATCTGCGTTGTGCTCTTTACCAACGGTACGTTAATAATGACCAGAGAGGGTCTCGCTCTCTGTTAGATAAAGCTTTGGGGATTTGTTCTCAGGCTGGACTCCAGAGACAGCAGAGTGAGGTATTAGCTTTGATTAAAGAGTGGTAGAAGTTTCCGCAGTTTTCTAAAACAGAAAAAAATGATCCTCTTATGCTGAGGTCAAAAAGGCGGTTTTTCTGAGATTTAAAAAAAGTTAAAATATTTTTCCGAACTTTCGAAAAATGTAATTATAGTAAGGTAGTGTTGCGTGTGGGGGCGAGGATGTACTGTGTAAGTTTTGTTACACCTTGGTTTGTAGCCCCCACATGCTACTACCCTTCCCTGCAGATATTTTACTGCTTACCATCCCTCCAACGCTTTAAGTTTATCTTCGTTTTAGAGGTTACTAATGACCATTGATATTCACACCTTTGCGCAACTGGACCTTCGGGTGGGGACCGTTGTACATGCCGAACCCTTTCCAGAGGCCCGGGAGCCCGCCTATCGGTTAACTATCGATTTCGGCCCTTTAGGGATGAAGCGCTCCAGTGCCCGTATCATCGAACATTATTCAATTGAGGAGTTAAAGGGTCGCCAGGTGGTAGCTGTCGTCAATCTGCCACCTAAGCGCATCGCTGACTTCCGCTCGGAGGTACTAGTATTGGGAGCCAGGGCACCTGAGGGAGGTGTAGTACTGTTGGAATTAATGCACCCCCTACCCAACGGAGCGCGGGTAAAGTAAAAACTAAAGGATATAAGTAAGATGGAAATCACACGTGAAACTCTACTACAGGCCCTCAATAAAGACCTGGAATGGGAATTTGCTGCTGCTGTTCAGTACGTTCAGCATGCAGCTGTTATAACCGGCCCTGAATACGAAGGAACCATCAAGGAATTGGTTATTCATTCCCAGGAAGAAATGGCACATGCTGTTATGTTGGCTGAACAAATTGCCTTCTTGGGTGGAATCCCCAGCGGGGGTGTGGAACAAGTGGAGACGGCTGCCAAAACCATTACGATGCTAGAGCAGGATTTGAAGGGGGAACAGCAAGCTATCGACGGATATCGGGAGCGCATCTACCAAGCAGAACAGTTGCGAGAATATGGGCTACGGCGTATGTTGGAGGATATCCTCATGCAGGAAGAGGAACATAAACGCGACCTGTTGACCGCCCTGGGACGATAAACTTCCGCACCTGTCTCGGTTTCTTTTTAATACTTTGGGCTCTGGCTATAGTTGCTGGCCAGTCCTGGATGCCTCCTACTGGTTGGGAGGCCCTTCAAGATAGTGCCGGTTGGCAGCTGGTTGTACAGGAGGATTCCCTCCGGGTCTATATTAAACCCCTCTCTGTGGCACCTATTCCTGCCATGCGCGTGGAGGTGGAAACTACTGCCCCACCAGAAGCGCTTTTAAGTTTAGTTTGGTCTGTAGGGCGTTACTCGGCACTATTTAGAGATGTGTACGTCTCCCGATCTGGTATCTTGGAGCAGGGTTTCCCAGTACATGTCGGCTGGCAGGTTGTAGACACGCCCTTGCTGCATCCGCGGCTCTATGTCTTCAAACAAATACGGTCGACGCTGCGGATTGATTGGGTTCAAGTACCACCAGATACCTTAATTCAGCACTGCCTTGACTGCGTGGTTCCTAAGCTGAATTTTGGTTCTTGGGAAGTAATACCTTTTCGGGGACACATCCGCGTTATTTACCGGGTATGCACCGATCCCGGGGGAACCGTCCCCGTTTGGCTGGTGGACCAGGCTAATCGCCGGTATCTCCCGGAAATGTTGCGTTTATTGGTACGCGCGGCCCGTAGTCAGAAAATAAAAGACGAATAACCTGAGCTCCTATTTTCTTTTCGTCTCTTCTTGTTCTATTTGTCATATATTTGTAATATACAACTATGGAATTCGGTGAATTGCTCCGTTCCTTTCTTCTGGACCTCCAGTGCCTGTTCCGTCTACATATTTCCTATCCCTCTCTCACCCTTCCCCAAATCCTGTTACTAACGGCCATTCCGGATGAGGGAATGGACATGACCGCTCTCTCTCAGAGCTTAGGGGTAGATAATAGTACCATGACCCGTTTGATCGATGGATTATTGCGGAAAAAGTTAGTGGTGAAAGAGAGGGGAAAAGTTGATCGGCGAGTAACCGTTGTAAAACTTACCGAACAGGGTGAGCGCCTGCAGCAGGACTTAGAGGAAAAGATAGATGCTGTTGGTGATGCCCTCTATGAGAGCATCCCCCCAATTGACCGGGAAGAAGTAAAAGAAATATTATCCACATTCCATTGGACACTCTCTAAATACCTCCTTCATCGACGTTAATATTGTATTATACAAATAAAAATCTTAGAGGTGGTTTCACAGCCGATTTGCTGAACTGGTATCAGCAACATCAACGACATCTTCCCTGGCGGGAAACGAGGGATCCTTACTATATCTGGCTGGCTGAAACCATGCTACAGCAAACACAAGTGGACACAGTAATACCCTATTATCAGCGGTGGCTGGGAAAATTCCCAACCCTTAAGTCTGTTGCTGAGACCTCCATTGATGAACTGCTAAAGATCTGGGAAGGCCTCGGGTATTACCGCCGGTGCCACCATTTCCATCAAGCTGCAAAAGAAATATTCTTTAACTACAAGGGATCAATTCCCCGCCAATGGAGTAGTTTTCGGTCTTTGCCTGGAGTGGGTGAATACACCGCTTCTGCTGTTTTGTCTATTGCTTTTAACCTTCCGCTAGTGGCCATTGATGGTAATGTACGTCGGGTGGGGGCCCGTCTTTTGCAAAAGCGGAACTTGACTCCCCGTAATCGACGGGTAGTTAGAAATAAATTGCAGCAGTGGTTGGATCACGAACAACCGGGTGATTTTAATCAGGCTCTCATGGATCTGGGGAATCTGGTGTGCCGCCCGAATCAAGCCCATTGCCATGTCTGTCCTTTAACAAAGTACTGCCGGGCGTACCGAACGGGTAAACCAGAGAGTTACCCCCGTGTTATACGCCGAAAACCGATCCCTCATTATCAGGTGGTAGCCGGGATAATTTGGCATGAGAATCGTTTACTCATCCAGAGGCGACCGGACAACGGTTTGTTGGGTGGCTTATGGGAATTCCCGGGCGGGAAGATACAGGTTGGTGAGACAAAGCAAGTGGCCTTGCTCCGAGAGGTTCGGGAGGAGTGTCAAGCAGAAGTGAAAATAGTGAGGGAAATAGGCTCTGCGCGCCACGCCTATAAACATTTTAGAATCACCTTCACGCTCTTTCACTGCCGTCTACAGGATGCTGATGGCGTTCCCAACGGGGCCACGCGCCGCTGGATAACTCCTACTGAGGTTCCGCACTACGCTTTTCCTAAAGTAAACCATAAGCTCTTTTCTTTGCTGGATCAACAGGGTTGGTATGTATAGGACGGTTGTATCCCTACTCCTTTGGCCCATTGGTCTTGGTATGTTTGTTTTGGGCGGGGGGCTTTATATTGCGCTTATTCTGGTCTTCCCCTCGCAACGCTTACACCCTTTGGCGCGGTTTCTCTCATGGCTTTTGCTCCTCAGTGGAGGCCAGTGGTTAAGGATTCAGGGGAGACCTCCCTCCCCAGCAAAAGGCCCCTACCTGTATCTTTTTAACCACAGTTCCCTTTTTGATGTATTTATCGTGGCTGCGGCAGTGCGGCATTATATTACCGGTGTAGGAGCCAATAAGCAGTTTTCCTGGCCCATCTGGGGGTTCCTAATCAAGCGTTACGGAGTAATTCCCATAAAACGCCGCCAGTTGGGGAGGGCCATCCGTAGTCTGGATGCGGCTGAAGAAGCCATTCGTAAAGGAATTTCTTTTATCCTCTCACCCGAGGGTACCCGGACCCTCACCGGCGCCATGGGCCCTTTTAAGAAAGGTCCTTTTCATGTGGCGCTGCACACTGGCGTCACCATTGTGCCAGTTGGACTAATTGGGGCTTTCCAGGCCAAAAACAAGAACGATTGGCGCCTTACCCCGGGAGTTGTCATTGCGCGTTTCGGTGAGCCGATCCTTTGGGATCAGTACAACACCTTTTCCGTTGAGGAGTTGCGTGATTATGTTAAGGAAAAAATTGCTAAATTGATCCAAGAATAAAGGGGTCGAGTTAGGGAACATGCTATGCGTAGCTTACTGTAGATTAGGGAGATTTAAGACATGGAGTTGAAAGAACTCGTTTGTGTAATAACTGGTGGGGGTGGTGCTGTGGGGCAGGCTTTAGTAACTGAGCTGGTGAGTCAGGGATCTACCGTCGTGGCCGTTCACCATGGCCAACCCACAGGGGAAATCAAACAGGATAGCGATCATTTTGTTGTCCACGGAGAGTTAGTAAAGCGGCTCAGCGCAGACACTATCGTGGAAAGCGTTGTGGCTAAGTTTGGCCAGATTGACGTGTGGATCAATACGGTGGGCGGCTTTCAGGGAGGGGCCACCGTAGAAGCTGCCTCCGCAGAAGAGTGGAAACAAATGATGGCCATTAACTTCATTACCACACTGAACAGTTGTCAGGCGGTTTTGCCCCACATGAAAAAGCGTCGATCAGGATGGATCATCAATTTTGGGAGTTATTTAGGCGAGCAGGGTATGGCGTTGGCTTCCCCCTACGCCGTTTCTAAGGCGGCCGTTCACGCTTTAACAAAGACTATCGCTGAAGAGAACAAAGATTTAAACATTATTGCCCGTGCCTTATTACCTACGGTTATTGATACACCCGCCAACCGGGAGGCCATGCCGGACGAAGATAAAAGTGAGTGGCTGAAACCCGAGGAGGTCGGCCAGACAGTAATCCGGCTGCTGCAAAACGGGACCGTCGGCTCCGCCAGCGCGGAGGCGGTACTCATACCCCTTAGCGTAGAGATTCTTCAAGAGGAAGCTGAGGCCGAGACGGATATTCTTTCCATTTTTGATGAAGTAGTGGGTGCCGAGGAGGATCATCCGATGGCACCTAATACAGGGCCGGGTAAACCGTCTTCAGAAACTGACACGGGGGAACCAGAACCAGAAGAAACATCTGACGTACAACCTGACGTTCCGTCCCAAGCTGAAGAGGCAGCTCCATCAACTGAGAGCGATGAGAAACCAGAGCCCGAGGATGTAATTACTCCCGATTCGGAGCTAGCTACTTTTTCTATGGTAACGCATTTGAAGACCCGTGGCCTGTACCGCCAGGCTTTAGAAGTGTTAGAAGCCCTGACCAAGCGTGGTGAGGATTTAGATCGCATTAATCAGGAACGAATGGAAATTGTCGAAATGATGACTCCTGGGGTAGAATCGGAAACCCCGGAAGCAGCTCTAGAGGAAAAAGAAGAAACGGCCCTAGAAGTTTCTGAGAGCGAGGAACCTTCCCCACAGTCAGAGGCTGAAGAAGTAGCACCGGAGGCATCGGAAGAGAAGACTGAAACCACATATCCACCACCACACGAAAAGCAAGTGGAAGACCTTGCTGCCATGCCTCCTGATGTAGTGGAAGACCAAGGCGGTGAGGAATCCTCTCCCCCGCCAGACAAGGGCGGGCCAATCCGCACAACCACAGCCTTTTTAATACTTTTGTTGGTGGCCATTATGGGTCTCGGTATTCAGGACTGGATCGCGCCGGAATCTTCCCTGCTCTCGCGCATGGTGCAAACTATGTTGGGATCCATCCCCCTCCACTCCCGTTCTTCCACTTCTACTCCGCCCTCCTTGCAATCAGCGGCGGTAACCGGATTCATAGACACTTTACTTGATCAGGCTGCCGAAGAGCCTGAACAGGTGGCTCAACCGGCAACTGTGGATACTACAACTGCCGTTAATATTGAGGAAGAGCAACCAGCTGAACCTGATACCGCGGAGGCAGGCCCTGTCGTAGCAATGCCGAGGGATACAATGGCAGTGGAAC
>CAZBEL010000023.1:0-13051 GCA_964490885.1 uncultured bacterium | reverse complement strand
ATTTACTGGCACTACCCTTACCCACTAACGATTGACTCACCCTGCGCTGAGCAAAACTATGACAGAGTATACCTATCTGTGACACGGCCAAAATGATCACCCCCCGGGCCTGCCCCAGAGTGAGGGCGGATTTGAAATTGCGGTGGTGAAAAGTGTCTTCCACGGCCATGGCCGCAGGACGGATGCGCTGAAGGAGTTTCTGTACTTCTAAATAAAGTGCTTCTAACCGCTGAGGAAGAGCCGCCTTGGTGGGGGGAGAAATGGTTCCATAGTCTACTACCACGACATTCCGTCCCTGGGTTTCCAAAACGCCATAACCCGTGACGACCATCCCTGGGTCTAAACCGATAATTCGTAAAACAGACATCTTCAGAACCAGATCTCATTCCTTAATTTGTGTGATCTTTTAAAAGGGAAGTACTTCTACTGTAACGCGGCGTAAAATTTACGCACAATCCCGGGCCGAAGACCAATATGAACAACAGAATTAAAGCCCATGGGAGTTAAAAGTTACGATGTTTCTTCCAGATCTACATTGGCAAAGACATTCTTAACATCATCATGATCCGCCAATGCCTCTAATAGGGAAAGTACCTGTTCAGCGGTACTGCCTTGAACCTTTTGCAGGCTTTTAGGTATTTTTTCCACCTGGGCGCTCTCGATAGTGTACCCCTGGGCTTCTAATTGTTCCCGCACCGTCATAAGTTCACTCGGGGAAGTTGAGAGGAGATAGACCTCATCTTCTACGGTTACGTCCTCGGCCCCACATTCCAGGGCGGCTTCTAACATGGCATCCTCGTCAATATTGTCGCGGGGGATGGTGATCTGTCCCCGTGTATCGAACATCCAGGCGACGCTCCCGTTTTCCCCTAAGTGTCCACCATGCTTGGTCATGATATGGCGGATTTCGGCCACGGCGCGGTTGCGGTTATCGGTGAGCACTTCCATGAGGATAGCCACACCCCCGGGGCCGTAGCCTTCATAGGTGGCCTCCTCATAATTAACACCAGGAAGCTCGCCGGTGCCGCGCATGATGGCCCGCTTGATATTCTCTTGGGGCATGTTGGCCGCGCGTGCATTCTGGATCGCCTGGCGCAGACGAGGATTAGAGCTTTCATCTCCCCCACCCTGCCGGGCAGCAACGGTGATTTCCTTGATGAGCGTAGTAAATATCTTCCCGCGCTTGGCATCCTGGGCTGCCTTCTTGCGCTTAATGGTGGACCATTTACTGTGTCCGGACATATAAATTCCTTTTTTTCACTTGTGAATGAGGTTAAAAATTAATCATTCCCACGAAGAAAGGCGAAGGGGTAAATGGGGAATTGGATTGTTGGAGTAATGGATTATTGGATTTGTGGGTGGATAGGAGAACGGGAATGTACTGGAATTCTTCGTTCTATCCTGTTGGACCTGATGAAACATTTTTACTTTACGAGGATTCACCTCTTACTTATTATTAATATTAGCTTAACTTCGGACAAACTCTCGATTAATTAAGTAAACGTTAAAAATGAATCTGGTCAGACTGCTCCGTCTAATGATCATCCTGTTCCCGCTCTCGGAGATATGTCTGCTTCTATTCAAGCGTCGTCGATCTTCAGCCAATTTTGATGCTGACAAAGGTTCTCTTCGTATATTATGGATTACCATTTTGGCGTCCTTGGGGGTTACTATCGCCTTGCAATGGTACCCACTGACACCGCTGCCCCTCTCCCGATCCACCATCCAATGGATCTCTTTAATACTTTTAATCGTTGGTTTCATTCTGCGTTGGACGTCCGTCCTTACCCTAGGACGTTGGTTCACGGCCCAGGTGGCCATCCAACCCCACCAAGTCCTCGTTCAAAACGGACTCTATAAGTATCTTCGCCATCCCTCTTATACCGGGCTACTCTTGGAGTTCTTAGGACTGGGTGTCTTTTTCGGATCGTGGGCGAGTTTGCTAATAATCATGATTCCTACTACCTTAGCTGTCTTAAATCGAATACGAAAAGAAGAGGCCGCTTTGCTTACCACATTCGGGGAAGCCTATCGCCAGTATCAACAGCGAACGAGGCGCCTTTTCTGGGGTATCTATTAAATATCAATTGGCAAACATATCGAAATGAGGTAGTATTAATTGACATTTACAGAATATACAGGGTACCTTGTTCAATCTGAAATCAGGAGAAATACGCATGTGGAAAACAAACAATCCCCTCAAGTCGATAAGTGTCACTATTTTATCTTTCAGCCTGCTACTTGTGTCCCTTGGTTACCCTCAAGACAACAAACAAAGTCCACCGACTCCTCCCCAGCAAACCAATACGTCGACGTCTAATGTGCAATTCGTACTCTACGATACACCTCCTAAACCTTTATCGCCTATCCGGCCAACCTACCCCACTACGGCTCGTGAAGCAAAAATCGAAGGGACGGTCATTGTTCAATGTTTCATTAATGAACAAGGCAAAGTGGAAGATGTAAAGGTATTGAGAGGCATCCCCGGTAGCGGGATAGACGAAGCTAGTGTAGAAGCAATCAAAAAGGCGCGTTTTAGCCCTGCTATGCTAAACGGAAAACCCGTAGGTGTCTGGATCAGCATTCCAGTGCATTTTCGCTTGGAATAAAGAACTACGTTTTCCCCCGCATTTCATTTCGCCACGACCTAGATTCCTACCAGGTTAATCCTTCTAAATGATGGACAGATAACTCTCTGTACATCGCTAAATTTTATTATTTTCTATCCTATTTCATACCCCCTTAAAGCAACACAATGTCAGCAAGCATACTCACAGCTTCTTTCTTTGATCGCGACGCTCAAGAAGTAGCTAGGGACCTTCTGGGCAAGGTCATTCACGTAAACCAAGCCGGGCAATGGTTGCAGGTACAGATCATCGAAACAGAAGCCTATTACCGACGGGAAAAGGCCAGTCACGCTTCCCTGGGGTATACGGAAAAACGAAAAGCGCTGTTCATGCCTCCGGGAACGATTTACATGTACTATGCCCGGGGTGGACCCTCGTTTAACATCAGTTGCCGTGGTGCTGGGAATGCCGTGCTCATTAAAGCCGGGGTTCCTTGGGGCAAGGACCGTAAAATGATCACTACCATGCAAAAGTTAAACCCAACCTCCCGGGGGAAAGAACGCCCAAAAGAAAGGCTCTGCGCCGGGCAAACATTACTCTGTCGTTCCCTGGGACTCACCGTAGAAAAATGGGATAAAAAAACCTTTCATCCCCAACAGTTTTACTTGGCCGATATGGGATACCGACCCCAACGCATCATTCAAACGCGCCGGCTAGGCATCCCCCCCGGTCGCGATGAACATCTTCCCTACCGTTTTATCGACTACGATTATGCACCCTTTTGTACCGAAAATCCTCTGACAAAGAGAAATTACCGCGAAGGCGCAGACTATCACATTATTACACTAGATTAGCTCAATACTAGGCTGTTCTGTACAAGTAAAAACGAAATGAGCCGGGATTAAATATCAGCTTCAGGCATCAAACTTAACCGATACTAGCTGTGAGACACCTTTTTGTTCCATGGTCACACCATAGAGATAGTTGGCCGCTTCCATGGTGAGTTTGTTGTGGGTAACAACAATGAATTGAGTATTATCGGTAAACTGCTTTAGAACCTTGGTAAATTTGCGGACATTAACATCATCTAGCGGAGCATCCACTTCATCCAAAATGCAGTAAGGGCTTGGTTTTACCTGATATATAGCAAAGAGCAAGGCAATGGCAGTAAGGGCCTTCTCTCCCGCGGATAACATCCTTAAAGATTGGTTCCGTTTTCCCGGTGGTCGTGCCATGATCTCCACGTCGGCTTCCAGTGGATCGGGATCACCTGTAAGGCTCAAGCTAGCTTGTCCCCCCTCGAAAAAGAGTTTAAAAAGCTTTTCAAAATTGCTCTTTATCTGGTAGAAGGTATCCTGGAATTGCTTCCGTGCCACGCGGTCGATCTTCTGGATGGTTTCCCGTAAATTGGCCTCCGCGGCCACTAAATCATCCCGCTGACTGTTCAACAGGTTCAACCGCTCTACTTCCTCTTCGTACTCATCCTTCACTGCCATATTAATGGGACCAATATTATCGATACTGCGCTGAAGGCGCTCCACCTGCAGAGAAAGATCGTCAACCGTACCCTCTATTTGCACCTCAGTGTCTATTTCTTCTTGGTACTTCTCCTTGATGCGCTCCCGAATCGCTGTCATTTGTTGCTCATATTCAACCAGTTGTAGTTCTTGAGCCTTCAACTCCTCTAAAAGTTCCTCTTGCCGGTGTTGTTCGTCGCGGATGTTTCGTTGCAATGCTTCAATGGAACTGAAGGTCTCCCGGGAAGCTTCCTGACGTAATCCCACAATGCTGCGCTGTTTCTGCAACCGAGCATTGATCTTAGCGACGGCTTGCTCTCCTGAAGCTATCTTTGCCTTTAATGCTTTCATTTCCGCTCGGCAAGCTTGACGCTCTTCCTTAATCTTCTTCTGGCGTTCTAAAAGTTCGGTAATTGTCTCCTCAGCAACTCGTTTCTGGAAATGGAGATTGTCCCGTTGGTTCTCCAGGTTTAAAAGCTCAATCCGCAAGTCCTGTACCTGCTGGTGGAAAGCATCCCGTTGCTGTTGCACAGCTTTCAATTGTTCTTGTGTTTCCGACAATTTTCCGGTGATGTTATCCACCACTGTCTTACGGTTCTTTACTTTCGGTACCAACTGGTTCAAGGCATCGGTCAACTGGTGGAGTATCTTCCTATTTTCCGCTATCTCATGGGTAACTTCCTGGATGGCCTCCAAGGTCTTGGACTGATTGTAATGGTTGCGGATAGCTTCCGTCTCTAACTGGGAAATCTTTTCAATATTACTCTCCACCAAAGCTGACTGTTTGTCGAGTTCTTCCTCCCGAGAGTGTATGGTTTCCTCCAAGCTATCCAGATCCATCTTCGTTTTCTGCACCTGGGCCACTAATTGCTCGATCTCCCGGTTGAGTTGTTCAATCTTCTTCTGACGACCGAGAACGCTACTCTGCTTAGAGGCTTCTTGATGCTTTAGAATAAAATTCGTCCCTGAGAAAGCACCTTTTTTATCCACTAAATCCCAGCCCACTAATGTTTCCTTACTCAACGCCGTTTGTAGGTCCTTCACAACTAAAACGTTATCCAGCAGATAGTGAACGAGGGGCCGGATGTTCTTCGGGGTTTCTACGATCTCCGAAGCGCGAGCCAGAATCTGATCCTCCTTGGGTAGAGCCTTTTGTTTCCGTTGCAGATTACTAACCTCTTTCAGCGGAATGACAGTTAATTCCCCGCCCTGAGCTTTACGTACTTGAGCTAAGGTTTTTAAAGCCGTAGCCCGGTCTTTGGCTACCAAACAATGAGCCAGGGAACCCAAGGCACTTTCCAAGGCTGCTTGGAAGGTCTCTTCAACCTGGAACAGATCCGCCACAGTACCAAAGATAGCAGGGAATTGGGAAAGTTGATTCAATACAAACCTTACACCGTCGGGATACCCCTCTTTGGTTTCCACTAACTCCCGATAGAATTGCAACTGGGATTCCAGACTTTCCACCTGGGCAATCGTACCGTGGTGCTTTAAGGTCAACTCGTGTCGAGTCGCTTGCAAGTGAGTTAACTCTTTCTCCGCCGCCTCCACCTGGCTCTTCAACTCTTCCAGTTGAGAGCGGTAGTCGTGGATCCGCGCCTCTAAGTCTTTTTGTTCTCCGGCATTTTGTTCCTGAATTCCTTCCAGATCCTGTTGCTTGACTTCTAAGTGACGAATTCGTTCTTCCCGGTCACGAATCTGGGCTTCGGTACGTTCCATTCGGGCCTGTAACTCAGAGAGTTTCTTACGCTCTTCCCAGCGACGGTTTTGCATGCGTTCCACCTCCGCCTGAGCTTCGGCGTAAACCTGCTCCTCTTTCTCAAAAGCCTCCTTTTGCTCCTGGTACTGACGCAATTTCTCCTCTAAAATGGGATCCAGAGAGGTGAGCTCCTGTTCATAATCCCGTACGTGATCGTTTAATTGACCGACTTTGGTAATGTTACCCTGCTCCTCATTTTCCAGTCGGTCAAGGGTCGCTTTAGCCGAGCGGTTCTGTTCCATGGCAATCAATACTTCGTTGCGACGGGCATCACGCTGTTGCTCTAACTCCTCGACTTCTTTGCGCAGGTTTTCCAGTTCTACTTGTTGGTCTTTATAAACTTGTTGGAGTTGTTCTAACTCCTGCTCATGTAAGGAAGTGTTCGTAGACGTCGAATCTTTAAGATGTTGGAATTCTTCAATCCTTTTGCGAATGGGTGTGGCTTTGCCCATCAACTCTTTTACTTGCAAGGCGGCCAGGGAAATCTCCTTTTCCCGAAGGGTGTCGGTGAGCTTCGCATGTCTCTTAAAACGTTTAAGCTGGAGAGCCAGACCGCGGACTTTTGCGTCTACTTCAGTAATGATGTCATTAATCCGTTCTAAGTCAGCACGGGTAGCTTCGAACTTGCGAAGCGCCATTCGTCGCTGAAGTTTGTATTTGTTGATCCCCGCCGCTTCTTCGAACATGCGTTTCCGATCACCAGCCGTCTCAGAAAGAATCTGTTCAATCATCTTCAACTCAATAACAGAATAGGCATCGGCCCCCATACCAGTATCCACAAATAAATCTAAAATATCCTTTAAACGGCAGGGCGTCCGGTTAAGAAAATATTCACTCTCCCCACTGCGAAATACCCGTCGTCCAATTTCCACTTCCTGGTATTCAATGGGTAAACGCCCTTTATTATTCACCGTAAGGGTCACTTCGCACACACTTAAAGGCTTCAGGGAATCACTCCCGTTAAAAATCACATCCTCCATTTTCCCGCTTCGTAGAACGCTGTACTTCTGTTCACCTAACACCCAACGGATGGCATCCACGATATTCGTTTTGCCACACCCGTTGGGGCCTACGATGGCCACAATCCCCTCGCCAAATTGAAGGGACACCTTTTTGGCGAAAGATTTAAAACCGTGCAGAGTGAGATTAGAAATGTACACTGGGTAAAATTAGACCGTTTTCCAGGGTGGAGTTTACGCCCCTTGACTCCGATTGTGCAGGGGGAATTTTTCTTTTGACCCCTTTTATCCAGGTGGCCAGGTCATGGAACGACCGCCTAATAGATGCAAATGAATGTGGAACACTGCCTGACCCGCAGCGCGATTGCAGTTAAATACCGTTCGATACCCTTCCTCAGCGATCCCGGTTTCCGCGGCTAACTGCTTCGCTACTAGGACTAATTTCCCCACTAACGCAGCTTGATTCACCGTGAGGTCGTTCAGGGTGGCAATGTGTTCCCGTGGAATGATGAGAATATGGGTAGGCGCCTGGGGGTTAATGTCCCGGAAGGCGAGAACTTCCTCGTCCTCAAAGACAAACTCCGCCGGAATGGATTTCTCAGCAATTTTACAAAAAAGACAATCAGCCATGATGATCTCCTTGTTCCTGAATGAGTTCGTTAAGTATGGCCAGCGCGGTAATAACGGCCGTTTCCGAGCGCAGACGTCGTGGTCCGAGGTGAATAGCGGTCATCGGAGCTTGGCCCAACAAATCTTTTTCCCGGGGGCTGAAGTCTCCTTCCGGTCCAATGAGAATGAAGAGGTCCGTTGTATGGGGCACGGCGGAACGGTACCACTCACTCAAACTAAGTTTAGTATCCTGACTACACACTAAAGATCGCCCTGGGGAACAAATCTCCAGCCATTGATTTAGGGATAAGGTATCGTGCACTTCGGGAATCACACTTCGTCCACACTGCTTCGCTGCCGCTTGAGCCACTTTTTCCAAACGCTCCCGACGAAGGGATCGTTTTACACAGCGATCCAACAAAAGAGGAGTGATACTTTTTATCCCCGCCTCGGTGGCTTTTTCAACTGCCCACTCCATGCGATCCCGTTTCAGCAATCCCAGTCCAAGATGCAAAGGTACTACCGTCTCGCCATAATTAGGGTAGCGCCGTAAGATACGGCCCTGGACCCGCCCTGAGGCTACATCTTCCACCTGAGCCCGGTATGCCGTTCCCACGCCATCCAATAGCCATATCGTTGCTCCTTCACGCAGACGAAGGACACGTGTAAGATGGTGAGATTCTGTTTCAGTTAATTCAAAAGTTTCCCCGTTGACCTGATTTGGTAAAACCTGGAAAAAGTGTTTTTCTGATTCTACTTGCGCCACGTGAAAGCAAGGAATAGCAGTAAACCATTATAATCGGTTCGGTCGTCCACCGTGCCGGCCATAGGTAGGAAATCCCAACCCATTCCGATACTAACATTCATCCCCGAAGGAATGAAAAAGTGCACACCGATGCCAAACTGTCCCCCCAGGGTAAGGTGGGTTCGGGCCTTTCTCCAGCGCTTGGTGAACGAACCGCGCTCATCGGCATCCACGGTTAACAGGGGACCCATTTTCAAAAACGTAAAAGGCATGAAATTATTGGCGATGCGACCGTAAAAGGGATAATACTCCGCCCCACCAAACACGGGCACCAGCAATAGACTTTTATCATTTACAGTGAAGGTTTGACCCGTATAGGGATCGTACATGAGCATTTCATCCTCGCCCTTGATGTCGTAGAACCGTCCCTCTAAAGTTAGCCCCCACGGTTTTTTCCCCGACCAACCTTGCTGAAATAGTAATCCAGAACCTCGGTTGCCAATGGCAAACCCAAATCCACGATAACGATGGAAAGACTCCTGGGCCCCTAACAAGGTAAGCGTGAAGAGCACCAGAAGAGGAAGACAGATTTTGTGGTTCATAATTGTGCTTTCACTTGTGTTATTTGCCTTACGAAAAAAAATGAACACAGTTCCTTGGTACTATAATTCTTCTGGTGGATATCCGTGTAAGGGGAAAAATCATTCCTTCCCCATTTCTTGCTTAATAGCAAACGAAGTCCGATGCCGCAACGTGTCCAGACGTGCCCAGCTTTCCTCAGTGGCTACTAACCGGTCTACCACACCGTCGTTAATGATGCTGGTATTAACAATCTCTTCCACGTCCTCTTCTTTTACACCCAGATACCAGAGGTTGTCAGGGTAAATCACCACCGTCGCTCCCAATTCACAAGCATCCAAACAGCCGCTTTTGTTGATTCTAACTTTCCCTTCTAAATGGTGTTCTCGTATGCTATTCACAAAACGAAATCTTAATTGAGCCCCTCGTTTTTGGGCACAACATCCCCGTGGATTCTCCGGTGCCCGTTCATGAACACAGACAAACACATGCTTACGGTACCTTGGTGCTGGCTTATCCATGTTTCAATCGGGGTCGGGATAAAGAATGACCTTACCCATTTGCTGCTTGGTTTCTAAATATTGATGTGCCTCTCGGACCTGGGACATGGGGAAGGAACGGTCAACGACGGGTCTGATGATTCCTTTTCCCACGAGGTCTATCATTGTATCTAAGGCGGCTACATTTCCCATAGTGGATCCCAAAATGGACTGTTGTTTATAAAATAAATGCCGCAGGTTGAAAGACACATCGGCGCCAGTAGTAGCCCCGCAGGTCACAATTCGGCCTCCTTTCCCGAGGCAACGCAGGCTGGTCTGCCAGGTGACAGCCCCCACATGTTCAAAAACCACCTGTACACCATCCCCTTTAGTGATCTCCCGAACAGTAGCCCGAATATCCTCCTCATAATGATTCAAAACATAGTCAGCACCCAGCTGCCGCATCAACCCAAGTTTTTCCGGGGTTCCGCCAGTGGCAATTACCTTACAGGATTTCCATTTCCCGATTTGTATGGCCATGGTCCCAATACCCGAGGTGCCTCCCCAAACCAGGATCGTTTCTCCTTGCTGGATATTCGCTCTGTCAACTAGCATCATATAAGCCGTTTGAGCTACCAAAGGAAAAGCGGCTGCTTCTTCAAAAGACAAGCGGGACGGTTTTAAGCGTAGGTTACGTTCCTCAACCACTAAATACTCTGCCTGGGTCCCCTCCTGGGTCTCTCCAAGGATACCAAACTCATGACAATAGTTCTCTAAACCCTGCTGGCAGAAAGTACAAACACCGCAATAGGTAAGGGGTTGAATTAAAACTTCATCTCCCACCGAAAACTGGGTTACCTGAGATCCTACTTCGGCCACAACTCCAGCACCATCACTCCCTAAGATAATGGGTAAGGGGACCTTGGGTATCCCACCGCGCACCCATAGGTCTAAATGGTTCATAGCAGCGGTTTTTATTTGAACTAACACCTGTCCTTTCTCAGGAATGGGTCGAGGACATGTTTCCCACTGTAAAACCTCTAAGCCACCATGTTTATGAATACGAACAGCTTGCATTACTCGTTCCTACGGAAAAAACCTAATTTATTTTGAAAAAAGGGCGTTAGAACAGAGTCCAAAGACCATCGTCCACCCCCTTGAAGGAATAGAACAAAACTCCCACCCCAGATTACTAAAGGGAATTCCATCCCCTTCAATCCCCCTGAGACATGCACAGTTAAGATCGCCAGGGTCATAACGACGATCCATCCCAAAGCCACAAGGCGGGTAAACAAACCAGGGATCATGAAGAGCGGCCCCAAGGCTTCAAACGTAATGAGCAAGATGGCCATGAGAGACGATAGGGGATATCCTTTTTGGTCTAACCACTGGGCAGTCGTGGATAGCCCCCGGTCCCACTTTCCCCAACCGTGGGGAATAAAAACCACCGCCAAAATGAGGCGTAGGACTAACAAGGAAACATTATTCCAGAAAAGAGCGGAAAACTGTCTCATGAAGATTCGTCAATATCTTCAAAGTCCGCATCCTGGATATCGTATTTCTTGGCCAGATCATCCCCCGTCTGGGTCAGTTTTGAAGAAGCTTTCAAGGTGTTGTATTGCGGGAGCATGGAACGTACCACCCGATAGACTAGATAAGCCAACACGCCGAGAATAATCAGACGAATCATGGTGTTGTATGCGTATCCGGATTGTAGAATTTAGTCCCGGTCACCGGCTGCCGGATGTAAGTGATGATATCTTCCAAATCATCCGGATTATTTACGAAATCAATGTGGTTAGTGTTAATAATGACTAGTGGGGAGTTCTGGTAACGGAAAAAATATTCCGAATAAATCTCGTTCAATGCATCCAGGTACTCGTAAGAAATGTGGGCCTCAAAGTCCCGTCCCCGGCGGGCAATGTTATTCAACAGGGTGTTGGTATCTGCTTGTAGATAAATGACCAAATCGGGGTTAATGACATTCTTTTCCAATAGGTTGGCCACCGTGTCATAGAGGGCCATTTCACGCTCGTTGAGGTTAAGGGAGGCGAATAGTCGGTCTTTCACAAACATGTAATCAGAAATCACCAGGTTGTGGAACAGGTCAACCTGGCGGAGTTCTTGTTGTTGCTGGTAGCGGCGGAGTAGAAAATAGAGCTGAGTCTGAAAAGCGTACCGTTCGGGATCTTCATAAAAATCTTTCAAGAATGGGTTATCCTGAAATTCCTCCAGGATAAGGCGTGCTTTCAGCCGTTCAGCCAAGAGTCTGCTAAGGCTGGTTTTCCCCACCCCAATGGGACCTTCAATTGCAATGTAATAGAGATTTCTCATGCATTCTTTTCCAAACGGTGTTTTTGCACTTGAGACGTATCCGGGCAGAGAGTTAACAACGTCTTTACAGGCTGGTTCCATAGAGGGATGATTAAATCGGGATCCAACTCATTTAATGGAATCAGCACAAATCGTCGGTTCACTAAATCCTCGTGAGGAATAGTAAGTTCCTTTGTTTCAATCACGGTTGTTCCAAAACAAAGAATATCAATATCGATAGTGCGGGGCATATTTTTCTCCCGAGATGGAGGCCGCCCCAATAACCCTTCCACATGATGAATCGCATCTAACAATTGGAAGGGGGTAAAATCCGTCTCCAGGGACACGACAGTGTTTAAAAACGGGGGCTGATCCGTGTTGTAAAGGGGTTCTGATTCATAAAAGGAAGCACTTTTGATATGGCGAATTTCATGAAAAGTACTCAGAGCTGTAATGGCGCTGGCTAAATTTGCTTCTCGGTCCCCAAGATTGGATCCTAACGACAAATATACCTTTTCAGACATAGTCTGAGGGGCGTCGTTTAATCTCTACTTCCACACTGTCTAAGACACCCCGGATGGGCGCGTTGGGTTTGCGCACCCGGATCCCGATCTGTTCTACCTCAAATTGAGTGAGGATGGTCTTGGCAATGTGTTCGGCTAAAGCCTCTAAGAGGTAAAACTTTTTACCCTGGATGCACGTGTAAATCGTCTGGTAAACGGCCTCGTAGTCCAGGGTATCTTCTAATTTATCCGAAAGACCAGCTTGTTTTAACGATTTTTTTAGTTCTAGATCAACTTCGAACTTCCCCCCCAATTCCTTTTCCGAATCACTGACGCCATGATAGCCGTAAAAGAGCATGTTTTTCAGTCTAATTATACCCATGAGGAAATGAATTTACCTTTACTACTGAAGGGGAGTCAAGCTCAGGGTCGGAAAAGAAAAGCCCCTCCTGCTACGAGGAAGGGCTTTTCTGAATACACTGTGAAGTGTGGCTTAATACATACCGCCTTCAGGCATTGGTGGTGTGGGTGGTTCCTTTTCTGGAATCTCCGTTACCGCCGTTTCCGTAGTGAGGAGTAACCCGGCGATGGAAGCAGCATTCTCAATAGCCACGCGGGTGACTTTGGTAGGATCGATAATCCCGGCCGACATGAGGTTCGTATATTTCTCATTGCGGGCATCGAATCCGTAGTCGCCCTTACCTTCCTTCACCTTTTGAACAACGATGGAAGGTTCTACGCCAGCGTTAGCTGCAATCTGCCGGAGCGGCTCTTCCAGGGCCCGGCGGATGATATTCACACCGACCATCTGGTTCTCGCTCACCTTGACCTTATCAAGGGTTTCGATGGCTCGTAACAGGGCCACACCGCCCCCAGGAACGATCCCTTCTTCCACTGCTGCCCGGGTAGCATGTAACGCATCTTCAACACGGGCTTTCTTTTCTTTCATTTCCACTTCGGTGGGGGCACCGGCGTAAAGGACGGCAACGCCACCAGAGAGCTTGGCCAAGCGCTCCTGGAG
>CAZBEL010000022.1:0-13139 GCA_964490885.1 uncultured bacterium | reverse complement strand
ATATCCCGTCACGGGCGCAGGGGATCTAGAACCTGGGAAAGTCTACGTATGGCAGGTGAAAAAGGAGATGCCCACCACCGCCGGAACCGAAGAGGTCCTCAGCGAAATATTCGCCTTTAAAGTAAAGGATTTCTCCACCACTGGCGGTACATCAGGGGGTGGCGGAGGTGCTGGAGCAGCCACTAACCCAACCATGACTACCCTGCAAACCCTGATTGGTGATGACCAATTCAATGCTCTTTTCGGTGCAGGAGGAACCTACGCAGGATACTCAGCTACTGGAACGATTACCTTGGACGACAGTACTGCTGATTTATCTTTCGTCCAATCTCTCATCACCCAGGGCATTCAGGAGACAGATTCTCTAGGTAATGTAATCTATCGCCCAATTAATATTATCTCAGTGGAGGTGGAAGAATGAAGACACTAATCCTTATCCCCTTCCTCCTATTCTCCACCCTGTTCGGTGCTGGCAAAATTGCTATTGCTATCAAGGCTACCGGTGATGTGAAATATTTTCCTTCAGGCACTAAAACACAGCAACCCCTGAAACGAGGTCTTGGATTAGTCAACAACGACCGTATAAAAACAGGTAAAAACGGGTTTGCAGTCACCATGTACCTGGATGATAAAACCACAATTAAGGTAAAGGAAAACACGGAATACATCATCGGTGGTCAGCGTGCTGGGAATGGCATCAACAAACGGGTGTCACTGAATCGGGGAACTATGTTAGCCTCTGTCTCGAAACAAAAAGGGAAAGAGTTCATCATTGCTACCCCTGTATCGGTGGCATCGGTAAAAGGCACTGAGATTGTTATTATCTCCGATCCTCTGCAAGGGGATTTATTTATAACCCTCACCGGAATGGTGATGGTAACCAATACTATTACGGGGGACTCAACCATGGTTAATGCCGGCGAGACTGCCACATCAACCCCTGACGGGACTCTAGATGTAACCCAAACGGAAAGTAACAACGTTCCCACCTTTGAGGAAGGTACAGAAGAAGCTCCTACTCACGAACTACGCTTTGAAATTGAGGACGCCAATGGTAATAAGAAGCAAATCGTTATACAATACCAATAGAGCTATGAAAAAGATCATACTCATTTCTTTTTTGTTGGCTGTAACCCAGGCTCAAAACATAGAAATCTTTAGCCCTGAACCAAATAGTCAAGTGACCGGTGAAGACGTCTTGGTTGCTGTTTCTTTCTTTGGCTTAGATAATATCGATCCCGCCCGGATACGTCTGTATATCGATGGAGTAGATGTTTCTCCCCGAGCAGTTGTTGATACGGACATGCTTTCATATTCTCCCACTCTGATGGCGCCTGGTACGCACCGGGTAATCGTTTCTGCCGGACGAATCGACGGTGGAGAATCCTATACCAGGGAATGGGCTTTTACAGTAACCGGGGAGGAAAAAGCTCCTCTGGAGTTTACTGTGAATGGCAAAGTAACTACTACCCTAGACTATGATAAAATCGACGATGAAGAATTAGCAGTTGCAGGGATAGGTGTAAATTTACAAGGATCCCTTTCTGAATTACTCGAGTTCAAAACAAGGATAAAACTCACTTCGGATGAGGATCCCCTTCTTCAACCTCGTAACCGGTTCAACTTAGGTTTTTCTTTAAGTCGCTTTTTAGACGTGGGAATTGGCGATGTCAATCCCCGTTTTACCCGTTTGACTCTTGACGGTAAACGGGTTCGAGGGCTGGAAGCTAATCTGAAATTAGGCATAATTAACTTCCATTTTATTCAAGGACAACTCAACCGTGCCGTCCAAGGGGATCCAGCGTTAGATAAAGCAGTTCAGCTTACGGAAGTCGTCCAAGAAAGTGACATGAATATCCTACACCTAAATCGTTTAGGATATACCTTCCAACAAGATATCACTGGCGGCCGTCTTAGCTTTGGCAGAGGTGAACGTTTCCAATGGGGCTTTAACGTGATGCATGTACGAGATAAAAAAGGTTCCATACAATCCAATCTGAACAATGCTCTGGTCAGTATACCGTGGGATACATTGGGCCTTTCACAAGGAACCTACACCTACGCCCAACTCATGGCCAAGAATAATGAAAGTGGTTACCTCGTCACCCTCGCCGATCAACCTGATTGGGCCGGTAAAACGCCAAAAGACAACTTGGTTATTGGAACGGACATCGGCTTTTATTTCGACGAAAAACGCATTGCTGTAGAAAGTGAAATAGCTTTTAGTATGCTCAACCGCAACATTTGGGAAGGGGCCATCTCTAAGGACGAATTGGATACCCTTTTAGATGAGGACGATGATAATAAAATTTTTGGCAAGATGAGCCTGGATCTGATCCCTTTCGACCCTGCGGATTTTAAGAACTGGTTCATTCTCAATGAATATATCACTCCTTTAGCACCAATCGATGTTTCGGTGTTTAGCGATTCCAGTGACATTACTTATGGTGAAGCCATTTTAGGAATGCCTTCCCTCGCCCTGCGCACCAAACTTAATTTGAACTATTTCGGTCACTATGCAACGGTCGAATTCTCCCAGGTGGGACCGGAATACAATTTCTTAGGAAACCCTTATCTTCTAACCAATAATCGGGAACTAACAATTAGTGACAAGATCCGCTTATTTCAAAATAGAATGATGTTAACGCTTATCTATAAACATCAGGACGACAACATTGGTACGACGGTCACTAATGTAACTTCTCAAAACACACTAACTGCCAACGTTACTTTAATCCCCGGCCCCTCGCTCCCTACTCTTAACTTGAGTTATAAACTCATTGGTCGTGATAATGGTATCAAGCAACTTGATACTCTACTTAATGAATCTACCGGGATAGAATTTTATTCTGATAACCGCGAAAATACACAAACTACTAATATCGTTGCCTCCCTGAATTATTCTCTGGATATGTGGGGTATGAACCACCGGATAAATGGCACGATCGTTAATGTTAATAAAGAAGACCTGTTTGATTACCGGAACTTTGACGCAAATTTTGTAGACCCACGGATAGCCACAAAGGTCTACAACCTCTCCGTTACCTCCCGTTTTGCCTTTCCCTTGAAAACCACCTTTGCTTTGACTACCAACTCCAGTGAATTCAGTATCCGGCCTTTAATTATGGCTGATTCCTCCCGTGCTCGTCAGGAATTCATGAATCTAAAAGCGGAAGCAGAATATGGACTCTTTAATCGCAAGCTCACGGTGCAGGGGGGAGTGAACTACACTACCGGCGCTGGTCAAGTCGAGTTTCAACAAATCGGAATAAAAGGAGGAACGAGAATACGGTTGTTTAAAAACTTCGGGGCCAGTGTCCTTGCCGAAGTGCGCTCCAAATCCACGCCAGAAGGAAATAAAAACAGTGTCATAGGTGCCCTAAGTTTGAGTTACAATTTCTAATTATCTCAGACACCTTTTCTAGGACTCATTTTCCGCGTAAAAAGTCCAGGATTCTTTCTTAACCTGTAATAATTTTTCTCAATGAAAGCGGAATTAAATTTAGCAATTCAGGCCGCTCGCGAAGCCGGAGCACTAATCCTAACATATTTCAAAGCCGACTACGAGATTCAAGACAAGGGGTATCACAACCCGGTAACTTCAGCTGACCACGCTGCTGATGCCCGCTTGAAAAAGATTCTCCGGGAGGCTTACCCTTCCTACGGTTGGCTTTCCGAGGAAACTGTGGATTCCGAAGAGCGCTTAAACAAAGACTGGGTCTGGATCGTGGACCCTTTGGACGGCACCAAGGAATTCATCGAGGGCGTCCCCCATTTCGTCGTGAGCATTGCCTTAGTGTACAAACACGAACCCGTATTAGGAGTGATCTACAATCCCATTTCAGGAGAAACCTTTACCGCCTTACGAGGAGAGGGGGCCTATTTAAATGGCAAATCAATCCATTGTTCATTGAAAACAGACCCGGAGGGAATGACCATTCTGAATAGCCGTTCAGAGACTCGCCGCGGCTTATGGGACCCATATCATGGGAAGTTTTCTCTCCTACGGGCAGTGGGAAGTGTCGCTTTTAAACTGGGACTAACCGCTGCCGGACAGGCAGATATCTTTGCCTCTTTACGCCCAAAAAACGAGTGGGATATTTGTGCTGGGCATTGTCTTATTAACGAGGCCGGTGGAATTTTAATAGATTTAAATGGGAATCGCGTGCAGTACAACCAACGACATACAGTGATTAAACCAGGCTTGGTGGCAGGGAATCCCCAGGCCGTAGAGAATACCTTAAAAGTGTTTCGCGCCAATGACTAAATCAACCGATAGCACCCAATATCCCCAGGGGGCAATCCCCTGCCTGGATAAGGGGTTTATTCGTTTGGTTGACGCCATGGGAGGCGATGACGCAATTGTCCAGGCTGCTCGCGTAAGTTACGGAAAAGGTACTAAAAAGGTGAGCCAGGATCGGGGTTTAATCCGTTACCTCATGCGCCATCGCCACACGACCCCCTTCGAAATGGTGGAATTGAAGTTCCACTGTAAAATGCCCATTTTCGTGGCTCGCCAATGGGTTCGGCACCGTACCGCTAACATTAACGAATACAGCCTGCGCTATTCCGAGGCGCGCGACGAATTCTACATTCCTCACCTTGAACATATCCAGTTTCAAAGCAAAGTGAACAAGCAAGGTCGGGCTGAGGAAGTCCCCACCGAACTAAAGCAAAAGGTTCAAAACTATTTCAAAGAGCTTTCCACCCTTTGTTTTCAACGCTACATGGAACTCCAAGAGGAGGGGATCGCGCGGGAACTGGCTCGGGCTATTCTCCCGGTGAATATTTACACCGAATGGTATTGGAAAAATGATCTTCACAATACCTTCCATTTTCTCCATTTACGCATGGATGATCACGCCCAACTGGAAATCCGGGAATATGCCCATGCCATGGCTCGGTTAGTAAAAGAGGTGGCTCCCATAGCTTACGAAGCCTTCGAAGACTACCGCGTCCACGGTCTTCATTTCTCCCGTTTGGAGAAAGAGATTATTACCCATCATGTTCCACCCTCGATTGTCGCCGACATGATAGAAGATATTACCTATCGAATCGTTGCAAGTCTCCACCGCAGTAAGTCCCGAACACCTGAAGAACTCTACACCCTTTATCAAGCTAACGGTGGAATAGACGACCACGAAACTTTTGAGCTAAAATGGACTGCTGGTAACATCCCCACCGGCAATATACGGGAACTAAGAGAGCTGCGAACAAAACTGCAACAATTAACACCGCCGACTTAATGTTGTGCTAAATTTTAGGAATTGAATATTCTCATCAAATCGTAATAGCTCTATGACGTAAGACTATGAGTGGTAAGACCCTCTCTTCTGCTGGTCACAGGAAACGCCTTCGAGAACGGTTTTTACGCGGGGGACTGGAGGGTTTTCACGATTATGAGATCATTGAGCTCCTACTAACCCTCAGCACACCCCGGAAAGACTGTAAAGACGCGGCCAAGCTGGCTATCAAAACGTTTGGCTCTTTGACGAAAGTTCTGGAAGCAAGTCCCGAAGAATTACAAACCATTCCTGGTATTGGACCAAAGAACGTCATAGCTCTAAAGTTAGTCAAGGAGGTGGCGCGGAGAGCCCTTGCTGAGCGCATTTCCCATACAGAGTTCGCCCGCTCTTCAGCAGAAGTATTGGAATACCTAAAATATAATTTACGGAATCGCCAGCGAGAAGTGTTTATGGCCCTCTTTTTGAACGGTCGTAACCAGATCATGCGCATGGAGGAATTATTCGTTGGGACGTTAACCAGTTCAGTAGTCTATCCACGGGAAGTAGTGAAAATGGCCCTTCGCTATGAAGCCGCAGCCATGGTCTTTGTGCACAATCATCCTAGTGGTAATCCCAAGCCCAGCCGGGAGGACATTCAAATCACCAAACGATTGAAAGAGGCCCTGGCGACCGTAGATATCACCGTCCACGATCACCTCATTGTCGCCGGGCAGGAAGTGTACTCCTTTGCTGACCATGGGCTTATGTAACAATCCCTCCCTAAACTCTTCTGTGGATTAGTAAAACACAATAGAACAGAAGTTACTTCATCCTTGCTGTATTTTATCTCTAAATAGGTCGATTCAGCTTGCCGGGGGATGCGAATGGGAATAAATTTCTCCTGTAAACTTTGTCCGGATCATTGAACAAGAAAAGTACAACCCGCCGTTCCTTCGTTATCGGGCCTTCAGGTGAAAAACCGCGTTCCGACCTGAGAGCCACTTTCACACTCTCGTCCGATCCTCTTGAGATTAATATCACCAGCAAGGTTCAATCTCTTTACGGAAAAAGCATTCACTCCTTGGCAAAGGATGTATGCCAAACATTGGGAGTCCGTACCGGGAAGTTAGAAATTGAAGATTTTGGTGCCCTGCCGTATGTCATCATGGCTCGTTTAGAAGCCTTGTTGAAACGGGCTTTCCCCGAAATCACAACTGATGTTTTACCTCCCTTTAAAGATCACTGTCAATACACCACTCAGCGGGAACGGCTGCGACGTAGTCGCCTTTATCTACCGGGGAACCAACCCAAACTTATGGTGAACGCAGGGATTCATGGCCCGGACGGCATTATCCTCGATTTGGAAGACGCCGTGGCGCCCGGTGAAAAAGATGCCGCCCGTCTCATCGTACGAAATGCCCTTCGTACCCTAGATTTCTTTGGCGCTGAGCGAATGGTCAGAATAAACCAGGGTAAATTAGGATTAGAGGATCTGGCTTTTATCATTCCCCATAACGTTCACGTTATCCTCATTCCTAAGGTGGAAAGTGCTGAGCAGGTTCGTGAAATTGACCGGCAAATTCAAACTTTGTGTAAAGAAGCAGACCGCTCACCTCCTGTTTTTTTAATGCCCATCATAGAGAGCGCCCGGGGAGTCATGAATGCCTTAGAGATCGCGGAAGCTTCACCCAATAACATTGCCCTGACAATTGGATTGGAAGATTACACCGCTGATTTAGGGGTTCCCCGCACTCGAGAAGGGAGTGAATCCTTATGGGCCCGAAGCCAGTTGGTGAATGCTGCCCGTGCCGCAGGGTTACAAGCCATCGACTCCGTTTTCAGCGACGTGGATGACGAAGATGGGTTACGCGAGTCAGCAAAAAAGGCCAAAGCCCTGGGATTTGAAGGCATGGGATGTATCCATCCCCGGCAAATCCGACCCATACACGAAGTATTCGCCCCCACTGAAGCAGAAATTGAAAAAGCCCAAGTGATCGTAACTGCGTTTGAAGAGGCTCAGGCTAAGGGGCTGGGAGTGGTTTCCCTGGGAAGTAAAATGATCGATCCCCCAGTCGTGAAAAGAGCTCAACAGACCCTAGCCCTCGCAGTCGCATCTGGGAAATTATCTCCCAATTGGAAGAAATCGGAATGAATAAAAAACTGTCCATGGTCCCTAACAGTCTGGGGCGGCAGATTCCCACCGTGGTGAATGGGGTTGCCCAGACCCCTTTTAAAGGGGTAATGGCCCATACTCCCACGGGAAACAAGGTTGGTCCTCCCCTCCGAACCTGCGCCGAATTCCCGGTGGACGGAAATAAAGTGGTGGGCTCTCTTCGTGAAGCGTTGGAGAAAGCTGGTTTAAAAGATGGCATGACCATCTCCTCCCACCACCACTTCCGCAATGGTGATCTGGTAATGAATCAGGTGTTCGACGTAGTGGCTGACATAGGGATAAAGCATTTGCGCTGGTTTCCTTCTGCGGCTTTCCCCTGCCACGCCCCCTTGATTAAACACATTGAGAATGGAGTGATTGATTGGATTGAGGGGTCACTAAATGGCCCTTTAGGAGATTTCGCCTCTCACGGGGGTATGCGTGGCCTAGCCGTTTTAAGAAGTCACGGTGGTAGGTGGCAGACTGTTCAGGACGGTGAAGTTCATATCGACATCGCTATTTTAGCCGCTCCCACCGCCGATGCTTTTGGCAATGCCACTGGGGATCGAGGTCCTTCCGCTTGCGGGCTTTTGGGCTTTGGCTTAGTGGATTCACTCTACGCCGATAAGGTGATCGTCGTAACCGACAATTTAGTGCCTTTCCCTTGTGTCCCCTGGCAGATTCAAGGGCAGAATGTGGATTACGTAGTAGTTCTAGATCGTATAGGTGACCCGGAGAAGATCGTGAGTGGCACGACGCGCCTTACGCGCTCGCCCGATCGTCTGTACATCGCCGAACTCACCGCAAAATTCGTCCAGGCCGCAGGAATCATGCGCGACGGTTTCAGTTTCCAGGCTGGAGCAGGTGGCACCGCTTTGGCCTTTGCCATTTATTTACGACGTCTTATGGAAGAGAACCATGTGAAGGCTCGCTTTATCCGCGGTGGATCGACAAAATATCTGGTGGAAATGTTAGAAGAAGGACTCACCGACTACATTTTAGACGGGCAAACTTTCGATTTAGAAGGCGTGCGCTCCATGCGGGAAAACCCAGGACACGTGGATACTTCTCCCTTCACCAGTTACAACTGGCATGGTAAAGGAAATTTCGCCTCCATGGTGGATGTGGTTGTTCTGGGGGCCACAGAAGTTGACGTGAACTTCAACGCCAATGTGGTCACCCACTCAGACGGTCGTATGCTCCACGGGATCGGGGGTTGGCAGAACTGTCTCTTCAGCAAATGTACCATCCTTCCCATCCCTGCTTTTCGGGATCGCATCCCCGTGATCGTCGATGAAGTGACGACCCTGGTAGGGCCCGGTGAACTCATCGATGTGATTGTTACGGAGCGTGGCATTGCCATCAATCCCCGGCGAACCGACCTTCTTGAGGCCACGAAAAACAGTGGGCTCCCTATCCGACCCATCGAGGAAATAAAACAAGAAGTAGACGATCTTTTAGGGGGACCACCGGCAAAACCCAACCTCAGCGAAGAAGTTGTAGGTATCGTGAAATGGGTGGACGGAACCGTTCTGGATTCGATATACAAAGTCAATAATTAAACCTTTCCTATCCTTAACAGGAGCAGCGTAAATGGAAAATAAGATTGCCGATCTTTGGCCGGAAATCAAATGGATTAAAGATAAAAAATTACAACACCAGGTGGCCCAAGCCTGGTCCTACGCTTTGGAAACCAGTCCCCTGACTGTCGACGATCTTCAGACCATCCCCTTTTCCCTCCTCATAAAGGATTGTCACATCACATTTATGAATCACAAACGAACCTGCGTTCAGTTAGCCGTAGATATTGCTAAGCGCATGCAAGCTAATTTTGGCAGTGCGATCCAGATAGACATGGATATTCTAATCGCCGGCGCTATTCTTATTGACGTGGGAAAACTTCAGGAATACGAGATCATAGATGGTAAACTTACCACCAGTAGCCGCGGTAAGTTGGTCCGGCATCCTTTCAGTGGCGTTGCTATCGCCCAGCGGTTTGACTTACCGGCAGAAGTACAGCACATCATCGCCACTCATTCTAAAGAGGGAGATTTAGGGCACCGCAGTGTAGAGGCAATTATCGTCCATCACGCAGATTTCGTTTCCTTCGAACCCTTCAAGTCCTAACAATGGCTATTTTTTCAGAACAACAAGTACATATCTATCCTGTGCCGAGGTAACCTGATGCCCCAGAATTTAGTGGAAAAAATCGCCCAGCGGTTCGCTGTGGAGTTGAGCGATGGGATGGAAATCCATAGTGGAGATTACATTACCCTTCAGCCGGCCCACATCCTGACCCACGATAATACCGGGGCTATCATAAAGAAATTCCAGGCCATTGGCGCTCAACGAATCGCCTACCCCCGACAGCCTGTGTTTGCCCTGGATCATAATGTTCAGGACACTTCGCCTTCCAATCTAGAAAAGTATAAGCGCATCGAAGACTTTGCAAAAGAGATGGGGGTGGATTTTTACCCGGCTGGACGGGGGATTGGACACCAGATCATGGTGGAAGAGGGGTATGCTTTCCCGGGAACGGTAGCTGTAGCTTCCGACAGTCACGCGAACATGTATGGGGGTCTGGGGTGTCTAGGCACCCCGGTTGTGCGCACGGACGCCGCTGCCATCTGGGCCACTGGGCAAACCTGGTGGCAAGTCCCGCCCGTGGCTAAGGTCATTTTTAAAGGAACTCTCGCGCCAGGCGTGACTGGAAAGGACCTAATCTTATCGCTTATTGGACATTTCAATCATGACGAAGTTCTGAACCATGCTCTGGAGTTCACAGGTCCTGGGTTGCACACCTTGCCCATCGAAGCACGATTAACTATTGCCAACATGACCACCGAGTGGGGAGCCTTGGTGGGGCTTTTCCCGGTAGATGATCTAACTTTACAGTGGTTAGAGGATCGTGTAAAACTGCTTGGCGAAAAAGACCAAAACAAAGGGGGTGAACCTAAAGACCACCCGCGTCTTAATCCTCAACGAATAGTAGAGCTAAAAGCAAACCCCTTCTACGCCGATCCAGAAGCCTTTTATGCAAAAGTGCTAAACATTGACCTATCGACTATCAGTCCCCAGATGGCCGGCCCCGACCAGGTAAAGAAAGCAGTCACAGTGCAACAGTTAAAAAAAGAGCGGATCAAAATCCACAAAGCCTATCTGGTCTCCTGTGTTAATAGTCGAGTAGCAGACCTGGCAGCGGCGGCTAAAGTGGTGAAGGGACATAAGGTTGCTGAGCACGTGGAATTTTATGTGGCGGCGGCTTCCCAAGAAGTCCAGGAAGAAAGCGAACGCCGCGGAGACTGGCAAACTCTCTTAGAGGCCGGTGCACAACCCCTGCCACCCGGTTGTGGACCGTGTATCGGTTTAGGTAAGGGGCTACTCAAGGAGGGAGAAGTTGGTGTATCAGCAACGAACCGAAATTTTAAAGGTCGCATGGGAAGCCGAGAGGCAAAATGCTACCTAGCTTCGCCGGCAGCGGTAGCAGCATCGGCCATTGCTGGATACCTCACCCTTCCCGAGCCTTCCTCAACACAATCCATATCCGCCACAATCACAATCAATCCTCCCCCAGACCGAAGCGTGGAATCCGTGACACTGTTCAAAGACTTCCCATCTATCATTGAAGGGACGTTGGTTTTTTGCCCACAAGATAATCTGAACACGGATGGTATTTTCCCAGGGAAATACACATATTTAGATGACTTCAGTCCCGAGGACCAGGCTCGCGTGGTCATGGAAAACTACGATCCCGAGTTTACTAAAATCGTCCGTAAGGGCGATCTCTTAGTGGGCGGATTCAATTTTGGCACGGGAAGTTCCCGGGAACAGGCGGCCACTGCGCTTAAATACCGGGGGATTCGGGCAGTGATTGCTGGCTCTTTCAGCCAGACGTACAAACGCAACGCTTTCAACAATGGGTTTCTGGTGGTTGAAGCGCCGCAGTTAGTAACTGCGCTACAAAACGAAATATCACCCACAAAACCTACCATTCGCACAACCTTACGGGCGCAGTTAGACTTCGCCCAGAGCACCATCACCGTCAGCTCTAAAACATATCCCATGGCCCCGTTAGGATTATCTGCCCAAGAGATCATTCTGACCGGGGGGTTAGAAACGTGGGTTCGGAGGAAAATAAAATGAAACGTAGACTCTTTCTAAAAACATCGCTAATAAGTGCCCTCATGCCCCGTATCCTTTTAGGGCAAATAGACAAAATGACGCGTTCCAAAACTCCTTTGGTGATTTCAACTTGGCAGCATGGTCTCGCGGCCAATGAGGCGGCGATGAAGGTTCTCCGCGAGGGAGGTTCTGCCTTAGATGCCGTGGAAACCGGGGTTCGTGTTCCAGAAGGTGACCCCAATGTACCGTCCGTGGGTTACGGTGGTACCCCCGACGAGGACGGACATGTTACACTGGATGCTTGTATCATGAATTCTAAGGGAGATGCTGGGGCCGTGGCTTTTTTACAAAATATTAAACATCCTATTTCCGTGGCTCGAAAGGTAATGGAACGTAGTGATCACGTATTTTTAGTGGGTGAAGGGGCCCTCCGTTTTGCGCGGGCGCACGGTTTTAAGGAAGAGAACTTGCTCACCGATGCTGCCCGGAAAAAATGGCTACACTGGAAAGAAACCTTCAGTGACAAAGATGATTGGGGACCACAAGAAAACCACGACACGATTAGTCTATTGGCACAGGATAGGAACGGCGATTTAGCCGGAGCGTGCACGACAAGCGGTCTATCTTTCAAGATTCACGGTCGTGTTGGCGATAGTCCTATTATCGGTGCCGGACTCTACGTTGACAACGACGTAGGTGCAGCCGGCGCTACTGGCCGAGGAGAAGCCGTGATCAAAACCGCTGGCAGTTTCTTAGTGGTGGAATACATGCGTCAGGGATACGATCCATCGGCTGCTTGCGAAGCGGCGCTTAAGCGCATCATCAAGCAACACAATGGAAATCCTAACTTTAATGTTGCCTATGTTGCCCTGCGTAAAGACGGGGTTTATGGTTTTGGTGCTATTTGGGATGGATTCAAATACGCCCTTTTCAACGGTAATGAGAATCGATTGCATATGGTGAAAGGAATAATTTCCAACTAATAGGAGCTACTATGAAACACTACCGTATTGCCTGGTTGCCAGGGGATGGTGTAGGGTCTGAAGTCCTCGATTGCGCCAAAACTGTATTGGACCGTCTGGAATTGCCAGCAGACTACATCCCTGGAGATATAGGGTGGGAATTTTGGTGCCACGAAGGAGATGCCCTACCAGCACGTACAATCGAAATGTTACGTACCACGGATTGCGCCCTCTTTGGAGCAATTACCTCTAAACCCAGAGATAAAGCAGCTCAAGAACTCGACCCGGAGTTACAGGATAAAGGTTTTGAATACTTTTCCCCCATCGTCCGCCTTCGGCAATTATTCAATCTTCACACCAACTTACGTCCCTGTAAGGCTTATCCAGGAAATCCTTTGAACCTCAAAGAGAATATTGACCTAGTAATCTTCCGGGAAAATACTGAAGGTATGTACGGTGGTGTGGAATTCCACCCCCTCCCCGAAGAAGTTTTCGCCGTCTTAGATAAGCATCATCCCAAGATGCGCCGATTCAAACAATTTGGTCTCGAAAATCTGGCTCTTTCCACACGCATCATGTCTCGCCAGGGGTGTACGAATATCGTCACTCAGGCCTTTAAATATGCCCAAAAGCACGGTTATCCAACGGTAACCGTAGTGGATAAACCGAATGTATTAC
>CAZBEL010000021.1:0-13176 GCA_964490885.1 uncultured bacterium | reverse complement strand
ACCAGAACAGCGACCAATTCCAGGCGCTGGCCATTCCGGTATGATTCAAATCCCCAAAGGCGATGACCGCCCCTAAAAGAATAGGCACGATAGCAGCGGTAAAAAAGGGTGCCCGCACGGCCCGCAACCAGAGGAGGGCCCGCTTACCTATTGACCGAAAAAAGTCTTTGAATGCACCTGTCTGGTTTTCTGGATATTCCCGCCACTCGAATTGAGTGTCGGCATAGAAATCAACGTATTTCGTTACCGTGGGTTTTAAGCGATAATAGCCCACAACCTTATTCTTTTTTAGAAATTCATCATCCATGTAACTTTGGAAAGCAGTGGTGACGGTTAGGATTTTATCGTGTGCTTTCTGGATTTCTTCCGGGTCTTTGATTGGATAGCACTCCCCCTCAATTTGAAGACCGAGGATGCCCTCCTGTCCACGAGGCCAGATGACGGCCTGCACTCTAGGATTAAACCGGATTTGTTCTGCCTTGCGTGTGGGGTTGAAAGTGAAAAAAATTAGGTCCTGACCGTCAATAGCATAGAATACTGAAGAGCCAGAGCTATTGCCATCCACAGAGGTGGCTAAGAACATGCGGTCGCTGGACTTCAGCACCGCTTTGATTTTTTCATCTAAATGATGTTTATCTGTTGACATAATTGTTCTCTACTCCTTAATTAGAAAGGGGAGAATTTATGACGAAATATAAAACAATTTTACATGATAAATTCCAAGGAATCGATCGTTCGTTGCTTTTAGTGGCAACTCACAACATATGAGATTCAGGGTGTTTAAAGTAAATTACTTTACCGTATGATAATGTTACACTATTACCATTCCTTACATGTTCTGACTGGAGAGCCCTTTTTCGTATATAATAATTACCCCCAATAATCTGCCTTTGGTTTAATAGTTGACGATAAGGCGAGTCTTTATCTATATTGATTAAAGTGACCACGGCTACCAATAAGTGTTTTATGCGCTCGATCATCTCTCTTCGAGGAGGGATGAGCATGGTTGGCACCCTCTTTACTTTCATTGTGGGCTGGGTGTTAATTAATGGCCACTAAAACTAAACTCTGGTATTTACAGAATTTTAATCTCCTGGCTGGTATGGATGCGAAGACCATGGGCCAGTTGACCCAGTGGAGCCATATGAAGGAGACCAAGAAAAAGGAGATCATTTATTTTCCAGAAGAGGCCAATGATACTATTTATTTCTTAAAAGAAGGGAAGGTTAAGATTACTCGCATCACTGAGGATGGGCGTTCCACGACAATACAGTTAATTGGACCGGGGGAAATATTTGGGGAGAGTGCCATCCTGGGTCAAGAAACCCACGAAAACATGGCCGAAGTGGTGGAGGACGCCATCATTTGTTCTATTAGCAAGGATATGTTCCAACAACTCTTGGAACAGAACCCCCGTCTTAACTTACAGATTCACAAGTTCATCGGTTTTCGATTGCGGAAGATCGAAGCCCACGTGGAGGATTTGGTATTTAAAAACGCCCGGGAGCGGATCGAGGCTTTCTTAAAACGCTACGTGAAAACCTTTGGTAAAGAGCTCTTGGACAGTTGGGCTGTTCGGCCCTTTTTAACTCATCAGGAAATTGCTGAATTAACAGCCACCGCTCGCCAAACGGTAAACGTCGTTCTAAACGATCTGGTGAATGCAAACATCATCACCTATACACGTCGCTATTTACGTATCCTGGAAAAGAGTTGGTTGAATTCTTAAAAACTGTCTCTCTTCTGACAGTTCCTTTGGAGAGGGGAGCCATAACTTCATCTGTGATGAAAAACAACAATTCAAAGGATAGACCTGTCCAGGTGCAACTTATTATACGACCGTCTTGCGGTATTTGTAAACGAGTGCATGAGGAGTTGGACAAACTACGGGGAAAGCACGCGGCAATGCATCTGCAAGTTTACGATGTGGAAAAGGGGAGTACTCTTCCTAAAGGGAAACAACCGTTCATTACACCCGCTGTGTGGGTGAATGGGTCCCTCTGGTATTTAGGGGGTTTTAATCCCCAGCGTTTCGAAGAAAAATTAAACCGACTGGAGAATGAACTTCAGCGGTCAGTAACCTTTTATTTAACCTAAACAAAAGGAGATAGTATGAATGCCTTAGATAAATTCTCCGGATACGGTCACTGGCTGGTCCGGTTAAGCCTAGCCGGGACGTTCCTATTCCATGGTCTTGGGAAATTCCCCATGGCCCAGGGAATGGCTGATATGATGGGGATGCCCGTACTCATGATATACATGCTGGCCATGATGGAGGTTGTAGGTGGCCTATTCATTTTGTGGGGTGGTATTGGTCCCGATTGGGCCACTCGTGTGGCCGGCGTCTTGTTCGCCATCGTCATGCTGGGCGCCATAACTATGTTCCACTGGGAGAATGGTTGGAGCTTTACCAGTGGTTGGGGCGAGGGGACCAATCACATGGGCGGTATAGAATTCCAGACTTTAATTTTGGCGATTTCCCTGTTCTTTGTGGTCAAGGGTAATGGCGCCAATCAAGTCAATGTTTAACTTTACCAACCAGGTGTAACGGCAAGGGGGAAATCAAACAACGGTTTCCCCCTTTCTTTTCCAGGTGTAAAGGGAATTTGTTTAATGTGTTTCTATAGTCTTTACCATAACCAGTTGGTCAGATAATTGGAAATTTGCCAGTGAAAGGGGGCTAGAAATTGGGATCAACCACAAGTTTAAAATGGATAAAAGTTGCCGAGCCAGGTAGTTTACCAGAAGAACGGGTGAAGACCGTTCTGGCGGGAAAGCGACAGGTCTGCCTTACCCACCACGAGGGGAAGATTGGTGCCCTGGGTAATCGATGTCCGCATCAAGGCGGTCCACTGGGGGAAGGGCAAATTGAAAACGGCTGGGTGATCTGTCCCTGGCACGCTTACGAATACCATCCCCTTACCGGCGAACCGCCAGAGGGCTTTGAAGATCGAGTTGAGTCCTTTCCGGTAGAAGTGAGGAATGACGGGATTTATGTTGTGGTCGTAGAAAGACCAATATGCAAGACAGTTTCTGATCAAATGGTAGCGGTGATGACCGATTGGGGGGTGGAGGTAGTGTTTGGAATGGTGGGTCATTCAAACTTGAGGTTTGCCGATGCCATGCACCAAGCAGAGAACGCTGGAAAGCTAAGGTATTACGGCATTCGTCACGAAGGGGCGGCTGCTTTTGCCACATCCGCCTATGCCAAGTTAACCGGACAACCAGCCGCCTGTTTCACAATTGCTGGGCCGGGCGCCACCAACCTGATGACCGGTCTATGGGATGCCCATGTGGATAATGTCCCCCTTTTGGCGCTTACTGGTCAGGTGAATACACAGATCATGGGGCCGGGCACGTTTCAAGAAGTGGACCTACATGCCGCCCTGGCTCCGGTGACTCGCTGGCAGCAAACGGTCTTGAACGCCGAGAACGCTTCGGATCTCATGGCCTTAGCCATTAAACATGCTTTGGATGAACACGGCCCCACCGCTTTGATCTTGCCCGATGAAGTTCAACAGCTTCCTGCTTTGGATCCGGCGCCAGAGACCCCTCGTACCGGGCGTGTTTCCAAAACCGAGATCACGCCGCCGGTACACGAATTGAATCGCGCTGTAGAGATGATTAACCATGCCAAACGGCCGTGTCTAATTGTAGGCAGAGGTGCCCTGGATTTTGCAGACCAAGTCCGGGGATTGGCAGAACATTTAGAAGCACCCGTGGTAACTACTTTCAAAGCGAAAGGATTGATCCCCGATGATCACCCCCTGGCTTGCGGCGTTTTAGGACGAAGTGGTATTCCAGTGGCCAGCGTGATGATGGGTACGGCCGATTTGTTAATTGTGTTAGGTGCCTCATTTTCTGTACATACCGGCATAGCCGATTACGTGCCTACTATACAGGTGGACCATGATCGTATGACCGTGGGGAAGTTCCGTCCAGTAGATGTCCCCTTGTGGGGAGATGTGGGTGTTACTATTCAGCATTTTCTGAATAGAACAGAAACGGTGGAATCCCATCGAGACAAAGTTCGGGAAGAAATTGCTCGACGCTGGGAGCACTGGCGAGAGGAAAAAGCCCGGCGCCGAGAGGATACGTCCAGTAAAGGGCTAAATTCAGCGGTTATTTTTGACGTACTAAGCCGTCTGGCCCCGGAGGACGCTATCTTATGTGTGGACGTGGGGAATAATACATATTCTTTCGGCCGGTATTTTGAGTGCCGCAAACAGACCGTTCTAATGTCTGGATATTTGGGTTCTATCGGTTTTGCTTTTCCGGCCGCCCTAGGAGCCTGGGCTGCTCAAACGGGCCGTAAAGTGATCGCAGTAGCTGGGGATGGGGGTTTCGGTCAATATACGGCTGAATTCAATACGGCTGTTAAATATGGAATGGATATTACCCTGCTCCTACTCAACAACAGTGAACTGGGAAAGATTACCAAGGAATTTCAGGCTGGTGAATTGGAAGCTTGGCACACTAGTCTCACCAATCCAAACTTTGCTGAATATGCCCGGTTGTGTGGTGGGGAAGGACAACGAGTAGTTACGGCTACCAAACTGGAATCGGCACTCCGAATTGGGCTGCAAAGTAAAAAGCCTTTTATTGTGGAATGTTTAAGTGATCCACGCCTCATATGAACGAGCACTATAAAATCCGATTTTGGTCTCTAATGGGTCATATTCTCGGTAGGCCGATTTTAGCTTCTTTCATCGTGGGTACTGCAATTCTCAGTTTGAATGCAGTTTCCATCTGGTATTATGAAGGAGTTAATTACATAGAATTCCTTAGTCACTGTTACCAAATAAATTTTCTGCTTTTTCTTTCCAAAATTGGACCACCATACCTGATTCCACTTCTAGTGACTACAGCTGCAAAGCATTTAGAACGGAAGAACAACACGTTAAAGTTTATGGAGGATGCATTACCGGCTATTTTTGTAATTAACATTCCTTTAACCGAATTATTCACACTACCCAACCGTGTACCTAATAGGGCCAATCTAGCTTACATGGTGCTTTTCGAATCCACTACAACTACAGGACCAAAGGAACCCTTACTACCAGAACGGTTTTGGGAGGATCCCAGTGAGCGAAAAATGTATTTTGATACATTGCTTCAAACTGGAATCGTCGAAGGTATGGAGACCAATTTTTTAACCTCTACAGGAAATATCTGGTCTGGTAAAATTTATAGCCAATGTAAAAAAGGCCAGAAATACGCAAAAATCCAAGGGATGGTTCTTTGCACCTAAGCTTTAGAAAATAGGGTGATGTTTCCTGTGGGAAATTTGAGTTTGGAACAAAAGTAACTTGGTATTAGGAGTCGTGGGTTACCTAGTATTGTTGTTATTATCTTCATAAGTAAAAACTAAGGATATGGGTAAATTTAGACGTTCCATTCGTACGATCTTAGCCGTCGGGGTTGGATTGCTCACTTTATTTGCTGTACTAATTTTGGGTTATACAAGTTATAGGTTTGGGCGTACTGAACTGTTACAACAAAGCATAGCTTCATTTAAAAAGGAAGTCACTCATGTAGAGTTCGAAGTAAAGAATTTCATTGACAGTTACGTTGATATATTACGCGTCATCCGAGAGACACCACCTATTCTAGCCTTACACCGGGCTTATAACAATCAAGGGGTTGATCCATTAAGTGGTGATGATATTGCCACCTGGCAACAGCGTTTGGGACAGATAATGTTAGGTGTGTTGAAAACAGACCCGGCAGTTCTGCAACTGCGTCTTTTGGATGCTCAAGGTAAGGAAGTAGTCCGCGTAGACCGGGATCCCACAGGTTTTACGGTGATACCACCTGGGCAGTTACAGGATAAGTCCCAGCGATCCTATTTCCAACATACTATAAACCTGGACCCCGAGACTTATTATGTATCCCCAATTAATTTGAATAGAGAGTGGGGTGAGATTTCGGTACCATATACGCCCGTAGTGCGGATTGCTGTTGCAATCGTCGATGACCAAGAGGGAACACCTAATGGGATAATAGTAATGAATATCAAAGCTTATTCTTTAATAGATATTCTTAGAGGATCCCATTCTTTTCAGACCGTTTATTTAACAAATGAATCAGGGTACTTTCTATACCATCCTGACTCATCCAAGACCTTTGGTTTTGACTTGGGATTTAGCTACACACTTAACGACGAATTACCTCAGCTTATCCCCTTTATTTCTGATTCAACTAGTTATATTTCGCCCCGACCATTTCGACACCCACAAGCAGGGGAACTCATGGCAGGTTTTCGCAAAATATATTATAACCCTGTGGATGAAAGTAAGTATTGGACTTTCATATACGACCTTCCGATCGATAAGGTCTATGCTCCTCTTTACTCTTATAGGAAGATGACTATATTCATTATCTTGGGTTTTGTACTTCTTTCCGTTATTCTATTTTATAAACTAGGGAATCACTTTATAGCCCAGCCACTTATAACTCTTTCCCGGGTTGTCACAAAAGTTGGTAAGGGCGATTTCCAGGTGACAATCCCCCGGTTGACCACATTCCGTGAGTTGGGTCAGTTGTCAAAAGCAATCGAGCGTTCGGCGCAGGAAATTCGTCTATCGCAAAAAGCTCTAGCGGAGTCGGAAGAAAAATATAGAGGTCTATATGAAATGGCTGGGGACGCAATCCTGTTAACACGCTCCCCCAAAGGTGAGATTGTGAACAGTAATAAAGCCACCGATAAACTCCTTGGGTATTCAGAAAGAGAATTAAAAGAGTTGAATAGTTTTGATATCATTGCTCCAGAACTGGTTGAAATAACAAACCAAGATTGGCAAAAACAGATAGCTGAAAAAGGGTATTTTATTTCGGAAACACGGTGGATTCGTAAGGACGGTAGTCAAGTACCTGTATCTGTAACGGGTAATCCTATTACAATCCAAGGTGTGGAGTATATTCAATTAATTGCACGAGATATAAGTGAGCGTTTAGAAGCCCAAAGGGAAATTGAACGTCTGGCTAATTTTCCACGGGAGAATCCGCAACCGGTACTAGAAATGGACTATGAGGGTAATTTTACTTATCTCAACCCTGCAGCTGAAAAATTGTTAACCGAGTCCAAAAAAGTATCCCAGCCAATAGAAGAATTACTCCCTTATAATTTTAAGATGACCATTCTCCAGGCTATTAAGAATAAAATTAAGCCCCCAAGTGAGGTAATTACAATTGGCACTAGAGTTTTCCTTTGGTCTGTCCATGATCTTCCAGAATTGCAACTGGTACATTTCTATGCTACGGATATCACTGAATTAAAAATGAAAGAACAGGAATTGATTAGGGCTAAGGAGCAAGCTGAGAAAGCTAACCAGGTGAAGAGCCTTTTTCTGGCCAATATGTCCCATGAAATTCGCACGCCATTAAATTCAATTTTGGGGTTTACTCAACTCATCGAACAGATCACACGTGATATGGTACCAGAAGAGAACAAAATGTTCTTTGATGCTGTTCGTGAAAGTGGACAGAGATTAATGCACACTGTTCATGAAATCCTTGATATTTCTCAGATCGAAGCTGGTGCCTACGATTTTAATCCAGTGCCCTTAAATTTAGTACAGGTGGTAAAGAATATTTGTACAGAGATCACTCCTCAGGCGAAGGAAAAGCAGCTTCAATTTGCATATCACACTAATTTACATGAAGCGCCGATAAAGGCAGACGAGAACGGTGTGAATTTAATCGTTACCAATCTGATCGATAATGCCGTAAAATATACTGATGAGGGTAGCGTGAGCGTATTGCTCGAAGAGGTGAAAAACACTTACTTACTCACCACCAAGGATACGGGGATCGGAATGTCTCCAGATTATGTGGAGAACCTCTTCGATCTTTTCTCTCAGGAAAGTACTGGTTTCACAAAGAAGTATCAAGGCATTGGCTTGGGACTGGCCCTAGTAAAACGCCATGCAGACTTGAACAAGATTAAAATTAACGTCCAGAGTACCCCAGGTGACGGAACAACCTTTACTCTCGTGTTTAATAAACAGCCAAACTAAAGAGCGTCTTTATGGACTCAAGAAACACCGGTAAACCTTTCATCCTAGTGGTGGAAGATGATCACAATTCCCAGTTGTTACTAAAGTTTTTCCTCCGGGATAAGTATGACCTATGTTTTGCTGTTTCAGTTGAGGAAGCGCTCAGGTGCCTTGAGGAACATGATGTTGACTTAATTTTAGTGGATCTTTCCCTAGAGGGGGACGAGGATGGCCTAGATCTGGTGCGCTGGATGCGTCAACAGGAACGCTGGAAAGACACTCCAGTCATTGCCACCACGGCTCATGCCCTCACCAAAGACCGGGATAACTGTTTCACCGCTGGCTGTAACGACTACCTGGCTAAACCCATCATGCGGGATAAACTGGAGGCCAGTATTTATCGACATTTACACCCCGATTCCTGATTCTTCCCATTTTTATCAACGGATAACCGTTTGGTCCCGCTGGGGACTGTTGCCCTGCTCTTATAGCGATAAATAGCGGGTGCACTTTCACCTCTAAGATAAAGTAGAACGGCTTGTCGATAGCCTCCTAACTCCAAGGATATTTCAGAAAACTGAATGTTACCCAAGAAAATTAGCCTCTTGCTAGTTGTCGTTGTCGGTTTAATCGCGGTTTATTTGATGACGGATGTCCGACAGCTTTTCACCCTAGAGTATCTGAGTGCCCAACAGGAGCGTTTTCAATCTTATTATCAACACCACCGTGTTGCCACTCTACTCATATACGCTGGTATTTACATGTTGACTACTGCACTGTCCATCCCTGGTGCCACGGTACTAACTCTTGCGGGCGGAGCCGTGTTTGGCTTTGTTATGGGTACGGTAGTGGTCTCCATCACGAGTACGATTGGTGCCACCTTAGCCTTTTTAAGTTGTCGTTACCTGTTTCGTGAAGCGTTCCAAAAGCGTTTTAAGTCGAAACTCGCCGCCATTAATACTGGAGTAAAACGGGAAGGCGCCTTTTATCTCTTTGCTATTCGTCTGGCACCGGGGTTCCCTTTTTTTATAGTGAACGTGGCCATGGCTAAAACCTACCTGAAAACCAGCACGTTCATGTGGGTGAGCCAACTGGGCATGCTCCCCGGCACTATGGTATACGTGAATGCCGGGACCCGTTTAAGACAGATTCATTCCTTGAATGATATTATAGATCCTGGTTTGCTGGTTTCATTTTTACTCTTAGGAATTTTTCCCCTCTTGGCAAAATGGAGCGTTACGGCCTATCGGCGCCGAAAACGGCAGCGTCCTTACCGGAAGCCTAAAAAGTATGATTACAATGTTGTTGTTTTAGGCGCTGGCTCCGGGGGGTTAGTGGTGGCCTATATTGCCGCTACCTTGAGAGCCAAGGTAGCACTGGTGGAAAAAGACAAGATGGGGGGCGATTGCTTAAATACGGGGTGTGTCCCCAGCAAGGCATTTTTACGCTCGGCTAAGGTTCTCCGGGAGGCTCGCCAGGCAGAAGCATGGGGTTTTACTTCGGCCACAATAGACTTTGATTTCGCCCAGGTCATGGAGCGCGTACAGAATATCATTCAACGCGTGGCTCCCCATGATTCAGAAGAACGGTATCGCGCCTTGGGTGTGGAGGTGTTCAAGGATGATGCCAAGCTTCTGGATCCTTATCGGGTGAAGGTGCAGGATAAAATACTCACTGCCAAGAATGTTGTCATTGCCACGGGCGCCCGTCCTTTGCTACCGCCAATCCCGGGTTTAGAAGAGGTTCAGCCCCTTACCAGCAAAACGGTATGGAATATCCGGGAATTGCCCCCTCGCTTGGTGGTGGTGGGAGGGGGACCTATTGGCTGTGAACTGGCTCAGGCTTTTGCGCGCTTTGGGTCTCAGGTGACGCTCATCGAAGGGATGAGCCGGTTACTTTTAAAAGAAGACCCAGAGGTCAGCGAGTTGATAAAAACCCGATTTAAGGAAGAGGGAATCACAGTCCTCACCGGGCACATGGTGGAAGCTTTCCAAGCGCAGCAGGACCAAAAAGTAGTCATTTGCAACTGTGACGGACAGGAAATTCACATCGAATGCGATGAGATACTCATGGCGCTGGGTCGTAAAGCAAATGTGAAGGGCTTTGGCCTGGAAGAGTTGGGGGTGGAACTCCGTTCTGACGGGACCATCGAAGTGGATGAATTTCTGCGTACCAATTACCCCAATATTTATGCCGTGGGGGACGTCACCGGCCCCTACCAGTTCACCCACGCCGCCAGCCATCAGGCCTGGTATGCCAGTGTGAATAGTCTGTTCAGTCCTTTGAAAAAGTTTAAGGTAGATTACCGGGTGATGCCGTGGACGACTTTCACCGATCCGGAGGTGGCGCGGGTAGGGTTGAACGAGACGGAAGCACAGGAACAAGGGGTTCCTTATGAAGTGACGCATTACGACTTAGCGGATTTGGATCGCGCCATTACTGACGGGGCCGATTCCGGGTTTGTCAAGGTGCTTACACCGCCTGGGAAAGATACCCTCTTGGGAGTAACCATTGTGGGTGCCCATGCTGGGGAAACCCTGGCCGAATTTGTCCTGGCCATGAAACACGGAATTGGGCTCAATAAGATCTTAGGGACGATTCACACGTATCCCACTTTTTCCGAGGCCAATAAATTTGCCGCAGGGAATTGGAAAAAAGCCCATGCGCCGGAGAGAATTCTAAACTGGTTAAAAACTTTTCATGCCTGGCGTCGGAAATAAGCCTTTGATCGGGGAATTACCAAAGGCTGAGGTTAGTTACTTTTGAAGCTTAATATGACTTACTAAAGGAGGGAAAATTATGAGAAAGCAATTTGTCGTTGTTTCGATTCTGGTACTGGTATTGATCGGGGGAGTAGCCATCCTCTGGAAAGGTATTTTATGGAGTCTCTTCCTTGTGGTGCCCCTTATTGTCCTGGGGGTTTACGATATGTTCCAACGGGAACATACACTTAAGCGAAATTATCCCTTGCTGGGATGGGGGCGCTACATCATGGAATCCTTAAGGCCTAAAGTCTACCAGTACTTTGTGGAATCCGATGTGGATGGACGTCCCATCAACCGGATTTTTCGGTCCTTGGTCTACCAGCGCGCTAAGGGGGATCTGGATACGTCTCCCTTCGGGACGCAGGTGGATGTATACCGGGTAGGGTACGAATGGACAGCCCATTCCCTGAACGCCATTAATTATCAGGACTGTGATTGTAATTTAAGGGTCTTGGTGGGTTCTTCCCAGTGTACTCAACCTTACTCGGCCAGTATTTTGAATATCTCTGCCATGAGTTACGGGGCGTTAAGTAAGAATGCCGTGCTGGCCTTGAACTTAGGGGCCAAGTTGGGTGGGTTTGCCCACAACACAGGGGAAGGTGGCTTAAGCCCCTATCATTTGGAACATGGAGGTGATATTATCTGGCAAATCGGCACGGGCTATTTTGGCTGCCGAGATGCTAAGGGACGGTTCGATCCCGTTGCCTTTGAGGAACAGGCGCACCTGGAGGCAGTGAAGATGATCGAAGTGAAACTCTCCCAGGGTGCCAAGCCGGGTCATGGAGGGATTTTACCGGCCCAGAAAAATACTCCTGAAATTGCCCGTATTCGAGGGGTGGAACCCTATACCGAAGTGCAGTCGCCGCCCAGCCATACTGCCTTTCGCACTCCCATTGAGTTTATGGATTTCCTTAACCAGTTGCGAGACCTCTCGGGAGGAAAGCCAGTAGGTTTCAAGTTGTGTGTGGGCCGTTATAGGGAGTTCGTGGCTATTTGCAAGGCGATAATAGAGACAGGGATCCGGCCAGATTTCATTACCGTGGATGGTGGTGAGGGGGGCACAGGAGCAGCACCATTGGAATATGCCAATTCCGTGGGGATGCCTTTGCGGGAAGGGCTCGCCTTTGTGGTGGATTGTTTGAATGGTTTTGATCTGAAGAAGGATATTAAGGTCATCGCCAGTGGCAAAATCTTTTCCGGCTTTCATCTGTTAAAGAACTTGGCCTTAGGGGCTGACATGGCCAATAGTGCGCGGGGGATGATGTTAGCTCTAGGGTGCATTCAGGCCTTAGAATGCAATCGAAATACCTGCCCTACCGGCATTACAACCCAGAAACCGGCCCTGGTAAAGGGTTTGGTGGTGGAGGATAAGGCCCCACGGGTGGCTCGTTTCCATCGGGAAACGGTTCAAAGTCTGGTAGAGTTAGTGGCGGCTGATGGGCTGGAAGGTACGACCCAACTGAATCGGTCGAATGTTTACCGCCGTGTGAGTTCTACAGAAATCAAACGATATGATGAAATCTTTCCACCCGTAGAGCCGGGATCGTTTTTGAGTGCTACCCCTCCCGAGGCCTATCGACAAGTCTTAGAAAGAGCTACGGTTGACTCTTTTTAGAATTTTTCAATTACTGAAGCTAAAGATGAGGTACGTTCATCGAAGTCAGGGATTTTTTTACAACTACACTGGTACCTTTCCTCCAGCAATCCGTTAATCCTTGCGTTCAAGGTCAGACTGTTGCTTAACGAGATTTAATAATTTCCCGTGAAATTTTCACTATTATGATAAGAACCTTTTCCCTCTTGGTTTTAGTAATTTGTTTCCCTCTTTAAAGACAAGTGAGGAGTGTTTTATGGCTCAAGTTTACGAAGTCATTATCGTTGGGGGTGGCATTGGTGGGTCAGCCGCAGCGTTGCGAGCAGCCCAGAACAATCTGAACACATTGTGGTTGTTAGGGGATAGACGTACGCGCAAGCGTAGCCGTTCCCAGTGGGTTTATAACCTGGATAATATTGTGGGCTTTCACGAGGATGTGATAAAGGAACAAGTGCTTAAGACTTTACAACGCCGGGGAGCTACGGAAGCGGCAGAACTTATTGAAAAAGAACATTATCACATCCATAACAGGGGCATTATTAAGAACACTATCCAACGCTTAAAACGGGCCTATCCCCATGTGATGATTCGGGAAGAAATCGCGCTGAAGTTGGAGAAAACCGATTCCAATTTTCGAGTTACCACTCCCCAAGGAAATTTCCGAGCGGTGGCTGTCGTCCTGGCCACAGGGGTCATGGACGAGCAACCCCAGTTTGCTTTGCTGAATAGAAGCGGCGAAAGGGAAACGTCACCCCGTTGGATTTATCCGTTTGCTAACCGAGAACAAGTCCTGTACTGTATCCGGTGCGAAGGACACCTG
>CAZBEL010000020.1:0-13229 GCA_964490885.1 uncultured bacterium | reverse complement strand
GGGCTGCAAATGGCAGCAATTATATTGCGGCGCAAGCAGGTTTGAACGGGGCGGTGTTCCAAATGTTCAACCACGGGACAATCTCCGCCATGTTGTTTATTTTAGTGGGGGTCGTGTATGACCGAGCTCATCACCGGGATATTAACGGTTTTGGAGGCCTTGCCTCACAAATGCCCGTATATGCTGGGGTAACGGCTGTAGCCTTTTTTGCAGGTCTCGGGCTTCCCGGTCTGTCGGGTTTTATTAGTGAAGCCCTGAGTTTGTTAGGGGCCTTCCCTGTGTTTCGTACTATCGTGATTTTAGCTACCCTGGGAATCTTGTTGAATGCGGCTTATTTCCTCTCGGCTTTCCAACGCATTTTCTTGGGTAAACTGAATGAAAAATATGCCACCCTACCGGAAATCAACGGACGGGAATTGTTTACGGTGATACCCCTGGCAGCCATTACGATTCTCCTTGGTGTGTATCCCCGACCCTTCCTGGAAATCATCAAAAACACCGTGAATGTCCTTATTGACCAGGTGGTGAACTTAGGTGGGATCGCCGGCCTTTTTTAGGTGGAACTTGTGGAGTTAACGAGCAGTGAATAACTTACAAAGCCTGCCCCTCTTCTGGCCGGAGTTCATCGTAATCGGTACGATACTCGTGGCGATTGTGGTGGACTTGATCCTCAACCGGTCGCGTACCCATCGGGTGAGTTATTGGGTTTTAGGGGGATTGGTACTGACCTACCTAGCCCTTCGCTTCATGGCTCCCCTAGATAAGACCACGCTTTTTATGGATAACCTGGCTTTTGATCCTTTCAGCCAGTTTTTTAAGGTTGTGATTTTATTAGCCACCGGTTTCGTGATCATTGCCAGTTTGGATAGCAGCGAACTCAAAGGTCACTGTTTGGGAGAATATTTCATTTTATTGGCTATCATGGTCCTGGGACTGTTTCTCATGGTTTCGGCCATCGATTTGATTATGGTCTATCTTTCCCTGGAAGTGGTCTCTATTTCCTCCTTTATTTTGGCAGGATATTTAAAGACAGAACACAAGTCTAACGAAGCGGCTCTGAAGTACGTGATCTACGGGGCTTTTTCTTCCGGGATCATGTTATTTGGTTTGAGTATTCTGTTCGGAATTACCGGTAGCACTAAATTCTTCGCCATAAAAGATGCCTTGCAAGGTGCCGGGCCGGACGTCATTCTGGCCGTGCTCTTAGCTTCCATTTTTATTTTGGCTGGGCTGGGTTACAAAATTTCAGCCGTCCCCTTCCACTTCTTGACCCCTGATGTATATGAAGGGGCTCCCACACCCATCACCGCCTATCTTTCGGTGGCTCCCAAAGCGGCGGGATTTGCCCTTATCATCCGCTTTTTCAACGTAGTATTGACCACACCCAATGCCTTTTTGGAGGGTGAATGGTTGGCTAGTCTCAATTTACCCTGGCCCCAGCTTTTGGCGGTTCTATCCGTCCTAACAATGACTCTGGGGAATTTAGTGGCAATTCAACAAAAGAGCGTGAAACGTATGCTGGCCTACTCCAGTATTGCCCATGCCGGGTATATGCTCATGGCCTTGCCCACCCTTTCCTACCAGGGGGTGTATGCCATTATGCTCTATGTGGTCATGTATCTGTTCATGAACCTGGGGGCCTTTTTCATCGTGATTTATGTAAAGGGTCAAGTAGGAGGCGAGACGTTCGATGACTTTCAAGGTTTAGGTTGGCGCATGCCAGTTGTCGGTGTGACCATGACGATCTTCATGTTCTCCCTAACCGGTGTTCCCCCCACGGCCGGTTTTATTGGGAAGTTCTACCTGTTTGCGGCGGTGATTAAGTCGGGTCCCCACCTGTATTGGTTAGCTATCGTGGGAGCCTTGAATAGCGTGGTCTCCCTTTACTATTATCTCCGGGTCGTAAAAGCCATGTATCTCCAGGGTGAACCCAGCGCGACTTTGGTTGTCCCCAGGCCGCTTATGTTAATTCTCCTCATTGCTCTGGCGGTGCCAACCGTCTTACTGGGGATTTATTGGGCTCCGGTGGCTAATTGGGTATCAAATTCTTTAAATCTTTTTACTCAGGTGATGTAATTTTGCCGCTCCATTTTGAGGTATAATTGGCTAACATAAACATACGCAAGGGGCACGACGTTGGAATCCGTGGCGTCCCAAAAAAAGAAGTGGTGGTCGGTAAAACACCCACCGTTGTAGGCGTATACCCTATTGAGTTCAGGGGAGTAAAGCCTAAATTATCGGTCCAGGTTGGTGATGCCGTCAAGATAGGGTCACCGCTTTTTTATAATAAACAAGACCCACGGATTCGTTGGCCTTCACCGGGTGCCGGCCGTATTCTCGAAATCCGCCGGGGACCGCGCCGCGTGCTGGAAAAAATTACCCTTCAATTGGATCGTGAGGAAGAAAGCGTTGAACATTCTCCGCTTCAACGGCAGGAGATCCTTGCATTAGACCGGGAAAAACTTATTCAGCGCATCCTGGAGGGAAATCTCTGGCCCATTATTCGTCAGCGCCCGTTTAATAAGGTGGCCAATCCTGAAGATACACCTCGGGATATATTCATATCCGGTGTGAATACCGCCCCTCTCACCGTGGATTTGGACCTGGCGCTGGAGGGTCAATTAACCAACTTTCAAGCTGGCATTGATGCCCTACGCCGCTTATCGAACGGAAAGGTTTATCTCACCATCTCCAAAAGTAGCACCAGCGAGACGCTGACCCAGGTGGAAGGGGTAGAACGGAACACTGTGACTGGCCCCCATCCGGCCGGAAATGTAGGCATCCAGATTCATCATTTAGCCCCCATCAAACCAGGGGATGTGGTGTGGACAATCTTAGCTCAACACGTGGTGACGCTGGGAAAATTCCTTTTAACCGGACGTTATGATCCCACCTTAATCATCACCCTCGGTGGTCCCTCGGTAAAGAATCCCATCCATATTAAAACGCGAACGGGAGTATTTGTTAGTACGTTGTTGGATGACAACCTTGAAGAGGAGGAATCCCGAATTATCTCCGGAGATGTTCTTACTGGTCACACAATTAGCCGTAAAGGTTTGCTCCGTTTTTACGATAGCACGATTTCTGTTCTGCCCGTGAAACACGAACGGGAGTTTTTAGGGATGCTTCGGTTAGGGACCAAGAAAACGCGCTACAGCCTGACAAATGCTTTCTTAGCAGGGAGTAACCATTCTTTTGCATTTAGTACCATGCAGAATGGGGTAGAACGGGCTATTGTTCCCCTTAATGCCTGGGAACGGGTTTTGCCCATGGATATTTTACCCAACTTTCTGGTGCGGGCTATCTTGGCGAAAGACATCGTGGAAATGGAACAGTTAGGCATCCTGGAATGTGATGAAGAGGATTTTGCCCTCTGTTCCTTTGCCTGTCCCAGTAAGATTGACGTGGCTGGTATCATACGAAGGGGACTTGATCTAATGGAGCTGGAAGGGTAAGGGACGATGAAATTCATTCGGAAGATACTCGATTTCTTCGCGCCGGCCTTTAAACCAGGCGGCCGGTTGGAACGCTTCTACCCCCTCTACGAAGCCACTGATACTATTCTTTTTAGCACCGATAAACAGACCGAATTCGCCCCTCACATTCGTGATAGTATCGATATTAAACGGGTGATGATCCTGGTAGTCGTAGCGCTCATCCCCTGTTATTTCTTTGGGGCTTACAACATCGGTTACCAAGCCGCTTTAGCAGAAGGGATTCAACGCTCCTGGTCCCAGAATATGTGGTTGGGGTGGAAAGCCATTCTTCCCATCCTGATCACTACATTTATTGCCGGTGCATTCTGGGACGTTTTATTTGCGGTCGTTCGGAAGCATGAAATAACCGAAGGGTTTCTAGTTACCTGTGCTTTAATTCCATTGATTATGCCGCCGACTATTCCCCTTTGGCAGGTGTTTGTTGCCACCACCTTTGGCATTGTGATTGGCAAGGAAATTTTCGGCGGTGTGGGTATGAATATCTTCAATCCCGCCCTGGTGGCACGGGCATTCATTTTCTTCTCTTATCCGGGACAAATCTCCGGCGATAAGGTCTGGGTCTTGGCTCCCGATGGTTTTTCTGGTGCCACTGCACTGGCAGTACCCGCTGGAGTGGAGGGAGGTCAGGCCGTATCCCTTTTGCAACGAGTGACCCAGTTTGATTTTTCGTGGTGGAATATGTTTTTGGGATTTATTCCCGGTTCCATCGGGGAGACTAGTAAACTATTAATCATTTTAGGGGCGATTTTCCTAGCCGTGACCAAAATTGCTTCCTGGCGAATCATGATTGGAGCCTTCTTAGGAATGGTTATCACGGCGCTGGTAACTAATTATTTTGCTCCTTACTCGACCAATACGATGCTCTCTCTGCCACCTCAATATCATCTGGTAATGGGAGGTTTCCTGTTTGGGGTCACTTATATGGCCACAGAACCGGTTACATCCACTCACACTGACCGAGGCCGTTGGATTTACGGATTTTTAATAGGCTTTTTAACCGTGATCATCCGGGCGGTAAATCCAGCCTATCCCGAAGGAACCATGTTGGCAATTTTATTAATGAATGCGTTTGCTCCCCTCATCGACTATTTTGTAGTCAAAGGGAACATCAAACGACGTCTGGCTCGCTATGCGCAGTAATACCTACACCTTAGTCTTTACCTCCTTGGTGACGATTATCCTGGGTTTGCTAGTTTCCATGGCCGCTACCGCCCTGAGTGAACGGCAGGAGCTGAACGTGAAGATCGATATGCGCAAAAACATTCTCCGTTCCCTCGGCTTCAATGAATCAGAAGACACTCCCTGGACCATCGAAAAGGTTCAGGAGTTATTTAACAACTATATTACCGGAATTGTCGTCGATCGTGAGGGGAATGTGATTCCTGGAAAACAACCGGAAGATATTACCCCGGAAGAGGAGCAATCCCTGTTACCGATTTACATTAAAAAGACCGACGGTAAGATCAATGGCTATGCCTTTCCCATTTCCGGAAAAGGCCTCTGGTCAACCCTGTATGGGTATCTAGCCCTGGAGCCTGATGGTAAAACAGTGAAGGGCATCACCTTTTATAAACATGGCGAAACACCCGGTCTGGGGGGGGAAGTAGAAAAGACTTGGTTCACCAGCAATTTCATCGGGAAGCGCATTGTTGATCCCCAGGGTAACTTGGTTAGTATTCAGGTCATTAAGGGTAATGTTGATCCTACATCTCCCGAAGCCTATCATCAGGTAGATGGTATCTCGGGTGCTTCCATGACGGGCAGGGGTCTAACCCTTTTCCTGGCCGAAGACCTTCGGACATACGATCCCTTTTTCCAGAAAATCCGACAAGGAGTAGCGATAGATGGGATTACTCAGTAAAAAGTCGCAACAGACCTTTACTGATCCGTTAATGAACAACAACCCTGTCACCTCTCAGGTGCTGGGGATATGCTCGGCTCTGGCGGTCACGGTAAAAATGGAGACTGCAGTGGTGATGACCCTGGCGGTTGTCTTTGTTCTGTCCCTATCCAATACCATCATTTCCATGTTGCGGAAGATGATTCCTGGAAAGGTCCGCATCATTATCCAACTTTCGGTTATTGCTTCCCTGGTGATCGTAGCGGATGAAATCTTGCGCGCCTATATGTACGACATTAGCAAACAATTATCGGTGTTTGTAGGCCTCATTATCACGAATTGCATTGTCATGGGACGCGCCGAAGCCTATGCTATGCAAAACCCGCCGGGACGTTCTTTCTTGGATGGACTGGGGAACGGTCTGGGTTATGGTTTGATCCTGATCACTGTGGCGACCTTCCGGGAGATATTAGGCAGTGGTACCTTTTTTGGTCTTACAGTAATTCCCAGTTCTTTTTATGCCGCCGGTTATGAGAATGTGGGTCTCATGGTACTCTCTCCCGGGGCCTTCATTATCTTAGGACTCATTGTCTGGGTACAAAGAATTGTAAGTGGTTTTGAAGAGGAATGATCAAGGACATAATGCATAACGAAGTAGTTCCATGTTAGAACATTATATCAGTCTCGTCACCAAAGCGATCTTTATTGAGAATATCCTGTTGGCCTACTTTTTGGGGATGTGTTCTTTCCTGGCCATTTCCAAGAAAGTGGAGACTTCCATTGGCCTGGGATTCGCCGTTACCTTTGTGTTGACCATTACCGCCCCAGCCAACTGGGCGATCCACCACTTCTTCCTGGAAAAGGGAGCTTTGGCCTGGGCTGGATTGCCGGACATCGATTTGAGTTACCTGAACTTCATTGTCTTTATTGCCATTATCGCAGCCATGGTGCAGTTGGTGGAAATGGTGCTGGATCGTTACTCGCCAACCCTGTACCACAACCTGGGGATTTTCCTACCCCTCATCGCTGTGAATTGCGCCATTTTAGGTGGCTCTTTATTCCTCGTAGAACGGCAATATACATTTGCTGAATCCACCGTTTACGGTTTTGGTTCTGGGTTGGGGTGGTTCTTGGCAATTACTTCGATGGCAGCCATTCGCCATCGCCTGCGCTATTCTAATGTTCCCGCTAAACTCCGGGGTTTGGGAATAACCATGTTGCTCACTGGTCTTCTGTCCATGGCCTTCATGGCCTTTTCCGGAATCAATCTCTGATGCTGACTACTGTAATCGGTGTTTTAGTTTTTACGGGGGTTATTTTAATCCTTGTATTGGCATTGAATTTTGCCGAGTCCCATCTTCTTCCCCAGCGGAACATGCACATCTTGATTAATGAGGATGAGGAACGTTCCATTATGACTCCTCCTGGCCGGACTTTGCTACTGGCTTTGGCCTCTAATAAAATCTATTTACCCTCAGCTTGTGGCGGTGGTGGTACCTGCGCCATGTGTCGCCTTCAAGTCTTGGAGGGAGGGGGCGAAATTCTGCCCACCGAAACCCAGCATATCGGCAGGAAAGAAGCTCAGGATAACTGGCGCCTAGCCTGCCAGGTCAAAGTGAAAAATGACATGAAAATTCACGTTCCGGAAGAAATCTTTAATATCCGGAAATGGGAATGCACTGTCAGATCCAATCGCAATGTGGCTACCTTCATCAAAGAGTTGATTCTGGAGCTACCAGAGGGGGAAACACTGAATTTCAAGGCAGGGGGCTATATTCAGATCGACATCCCGGTTTATCATAACCTCTCGTTCAAGGAATTTGATATCCCGAAGGAATACCACGAGGATTGGGACAAGTACCATATCTGGGATTTAGTAGCCAATAACGACGAACCGATTTTCCGGGCATACTCCATGGCCAACCATCCGGCCGAAGGGAATATCGTCATGCTCAACGTACGTATTGCCACGCCGCCCCCCAAACTGTGGAATGACGTTCCCCCAGGAATTGCCTCGTCGTACATCTTTAGCCTTAAGCCAGGGGATAAAGTGGTCATCTCCGGTCCCTATGGAGAATTCTTCGCCAAGGATACAGACCGGGAAATGGTCTACATCGGCGGTGGTGCCGGGATGGCTCCCATGCGCAGTCATATTTTTGATCTATTTTATTCTAAAAAGACTACCAGGAAGGTGTCCTTCTTCTATGGGGCTCGTTCCGTTCGGGAAATGTTCTACGATGAGGAGTTTAAGAAACTGGCTGCCGAGCACCCCAATTTTTCCTACACGGTAGCCCTGTCAGAACCGCTACCGGAGGATAATTGGGAAGGCCCCGTTGGGTTTATTCATCAGGTGCTTTACGATACTTACTTGAAAGATCACGAAGACCCCACGGAAATTGAGTACTATATGTGTGGTCCGCCTTTGATGATTGATGCTTGTGACAAGATGCTTTACGACTTAGGCGTAGAGTCGGAAATGATCGCTTATGATAAATTTGGTTAAACCCCTGAACATGCGCTTTAAGATAAAAACCCAACGTATGTTGGGTTTTTTTGTCCTGTTCTTTTTCGTTGGGTGCCAAGAGACCCCACGTTCTTTGCGCCTTTCGGGCCATACTATGGGAACCACCTACCATATCACGGTGGTTGTGGATAATGGTCCGCTTCCTGATGAAAAAGCACTGAAACGGGGGATAGATTCGGTTTTGATTGAGGTCAATCGCCAGATGTCAACTTATATTGAGGACAGTGAGATTTCACGGTTTAATCGCTGGTTATCAACAGAACCTTTTCACGTTTCACCAGAATTTGCCCAGGTAGTTAGGCGCGCCCTCTATTGGTCAAAGAAATCAAAAGGTGCTTTTGATATTACTATATCCCCCTTGGTAAACCGCTGGGGTTTTGGATCGGAGCAGTCCACAGTGGCGCCGCCAGACGAAGAACTGGTAGACTCACTATTGGGCCTAATAGGTTATGAAAAACTGATTGCAACCGATAGCACCTTGGTTAAGAGAGTCCCCAGTTTACAAATTGACCTTGGGGCCATTGCCAAGGGCTTTGGGGTTGATCAAGTATTCACTTATTTGCAGGATCAGGGTCTAAAGAGAGTTTTAGTGGAAATTGGGGGAGAAATCCGAGGGTCCGGGAAGAACGAACGCAATGAAATTTGGAGAGTTGGGATAGAAACACCGGCTTTGGATGGCAATATGAACCGCCGTTATCTCATCAAAGCGCACCTTGATGAGCTTGCCATGGCCACCTCCGGGGATTACCGGAACTACCGGGTCGTAGATGGGCGTCGCATCTCTCATGAGATCGATCCACGCACGGGATATCCCGTACAGAACCGGGTTGCTTCCGTAACGGTTACAGCGCCGACCTGTATGGATGCCGATGCGTTATCTACCGCTGTAATGATCTTAGGTGCGGAAATAGGTTTACAGTTCATTGACTCCCTAACGGGAGTCGAAGCGTTTTTTATTTTACGGGAGGAAGACGGAACGTATGAGGAGATTTTTTCAGCGGGGTTCCGTAGGCTGGAGTAGGGAAGGATCCCCTTCCACTGGACAAGAGCTCAAATCCCCGTCACAAGTAGCACAGGCCGTTGTTCCACTAGGATAAGTTTCGTGTTTGCCACACGATGGCTGGACGGGTTTATTATTTAAGAGCAATCCTAATGTAAGTAGTAGGACCGCTACTGCAAAAATGCCGATGGATAAAACTATAGTCATATTAATAATGTGTAAGCCTGACTTTTCCTTTTGTTCCCCTTTCAAAAACCGTGGTAAAACTTAGGGGATAATTACAATGTTTTCAGTCAATATTTTGCGGCGAAACCTGTAATTTTCAACCCCTTTTATCCATTCAAAATATCAATCAGGAAGGACAATTCGGTGATAGAGCGTTTCAGAAGGTACAGATGGGGTGCCGTTCTTTTACTAGCAATCATTCCCGTGAGCCTGCTGGCTACGGGTACAGTGGCGGGGGGGAGTGAAGCAAACTCATTCCATTTAGACGGAGCCAGTCTGTCAATTTTTTGGGCGCTACCGTTCCTTGGTATTTTATTGTCCATTGCCATTTTTCCTCTGGTTGCCCCCTTATTCTGGCATCATCATTTCGGGAAAATATCCCTCTTTTGGGCACTGCTGGTAATGATTCCCCTCTTTTTTGTGTTTGGGAACTCCGTAGCAACCTACAACTTGTTGCATACTGCCCTGTTGGAGTACATCCCTTTCATTATCTTGCTGCTATCGCTATTTACAATATCTGGGGGCGTTTGCCTTACGGGGACCATGGTGGGTACGCCCTTAGTTAATACATTGGTGATCCTCGCAGGGACAATATTAGCCAGTTGGATGGGGACCACCGGTGCGGCCATGTTACTCATTCGTCCTTTAATCCGTGCGAATAAGGATCGCCAGTACAAGGTACACACGGTGGTATTTTTTATTTTCCTGGTGGCAAACATTGGCGGCTCATTAACTCCTTTAGGTGATCCACCCCTCTTCCTGGGATTTCTCAAAGGTGTCGATTTCTTTTGGACGACACGAGCCATGTTAGCACCGTTACTCTTTATTGCCAGTTGTCTATTTATTATTTATTTCCTCCTCGATTCCTATTATTACCACAAAGAGGGACCTCTTCCTGTTCGTTTAGCGGAGGATAACGAGAAATTTGCCTTAAGTGGAAAAGTCAACCTGCTTCTACTCCTCGGGGTCATCGGATCGGTTTTAATGAGTGGACTGTGGCAGCCGGGAATTCAGTTTACCGTGTATCATGTGGAGTTAGAACTGCAGAATATTATTCGTGATATCCTTTTATTGGTGTTGACGCTTATCAGTGTCAAAGTCACCTCCCGGAAAATACGGGATATAAATGAATTCACCTGGTTCCCTATTGTGGAAGTGGCCAAACTGTTTGCGGGAATTTTCGTAACCATCATCCCGGCTATTGCCATCCTGCGAGCAGGTGCTGATGGGGCTTTATCGGCGGTAATCAAATCAGTTACTCACCAGGGGGAACCGGTGAATTATATGTATTTCTGGGCTACAGGTAGTTTATCGAGTTTTCTGGACAACGCCCCTACCTATTTAGTGTTTTTTAATACTGCCGGGGGGGATCCCATTACGCTCATGACAACTCATCACAACACGTTGTTGGCCATCTCTGCTGGAGCAGTCTTTATGGGAGCCAATACTTATATCGGGAATGCTCCCAATTTCATGGTGAAGTCCATTTCTGAAACCTCCGGGGTGAAAATGCCCAGTTTCTTCGGCTACCTTATGAAGTATTCCGTCCCCATCCTCATTCCCTTATTCGTTTTAGTTAGTATTATATTCTTTTAATGTTCAGGATGCGAATTACAAAAGTGACCACGAAAAAAGGGGATCAGGGGGAAACGGAATTATCGAATGGGAAGCGAGTCTCCAAAGCACATCCCCGGATTCAGTGTCTGGGTGCTTTAGATGAGTTGAGCTGTCACTTAGGTTTGGTCTTCTCGATAGCACCAGAAGGCCTTCAGAAAACGATCCATCATATTCAGAATGACATTCTAAACCTGGGGGGTGAGCTTTCTTCTCCTCAGCAAGAAAAAGTTCTACTACAAGAGGAGCGGGTAACAGAAATAGAAGCCCAAATTCAGCGTTTGAACCGCGATCTACCTCCCTTAAAAGAATTTCTTCTTCCTGGAGGAAGTGAAGTTCCGGCTCGATTGCATTTGGCACGGGCCGTGTGCCGCCGTGCAGAACGGGAGGTGGTTGCTCTATTGGAAAGGGAAACGGGCCGGAAGTTATGGGTGCAATATTTAAATCGGCTGTCTGATTTGTTATTTGTTTTAGCGCGCTCCCAACAGCAGGAGCAGGGGGGTGGGAGTGAGCCGCAATGGCACCGGTCCCCGTAAGTTTTACTCACCGCCTCTTCCATAGATTAATTTCCTGAAAGCTGCTAAATTCAGGGCCTTATTTGGCGAACAGGAATGATTGACTGGCAAAAAATCCATACAATTATAAATGGTGCGGAACGCATTTTACTCACCACACACGAAAATCCCGATGGAGATGGACTGGGTTGCGCCGCTGCCCTGTACCATTATTTAAAAGGACTGTCGAAGGACGTCCGCATCATCAATCATTCCACCTTTCCGGAAGAGTTTCAATTTTTAAATCAGAAGCAGATTTTTGAGACCCACAAGCCAGATGAACATACCGCCTGGATGAGCGGTGTTCAGTTGGTTATTATTTTTGATGTGGGTGATTATCATCGTTTAAAATCCATACGGTCCGTTATTGAAAAGTATTCCCTCCCCACCATCAATATGGATCATCACCCCCTCATGGATCAGAATCAGTTCACCTACGATATCGTGGATGTGAATGCTGCCGCCACCGGAGTGTTGCTCTATGACTACTTCCAGGCAATCGGGGAACTGCCCCTGTCAAAAGACATCGCGGAGGGGATATATACCGCCGTCATGACGGATACAGGGTCCTTTCGTTATACCAATACCAATACCAAGTGTCACGCCATCGCTATTGAGTGCTTTAAAGCAGGAATTGATCATGTACGCATTTACCAGCAAGTGTATGAATCTAGCTCCCCCGAGCGCATGCGCTTATTGGGTGATGTCCTGCGGAATTTACGCTATGAAGAAGGTGGGGAACTGGCGTGGTTCACCGTGAGTAGGAGTATGTTGGAAGAGGCCGGGGCCTCTAATAAAGATGTGGAAGGTTTTACCGATTTTGTGCGCACCATCCGCGGTGTGGAAGTGGCCTTAATGGTGTATGAAAATGGTCAGGATTCCTGCCGCATGAACTTTCGTTCCAAAGGGAAGTACGTGGTGAATACCATCGCCCAGGCTTTGGGTGGAGGAGGCCATCGTTTTGCTGCCGGTGCCGTGATTAACGAACCCCTGAAAAAGGTGTTACCATTGGTCCTGGAAACGACGCGTAACGCCCTGCGGGATCAGAACGGACACGCTTCGTGAGAATTATTGTCGCCAAGGATGCTGGGTACTGTTTCGGGGTCCGAGAGGCAGTGAACCTGGCCTACGAGACCGCCCGAAAGCACGGTGAGGTCTATATGCTGGGTCACATTGTACACAATGAGAATGTTGTTTCAGATTTGAACCAAGCTGGCGCCAAAGTGGTCCAATCTTTAAACGAAGTTCCCCCTGACAGACCCATCCTTTTTCGCGCCCACGGCACTGCTACTAATGTGTGGGAGAAAGCTGCCGAACAGGGTATGAATATCATTGATGCCACCTGTCCTTTAGTACGAGAAATCCATCAGGAAGTTAAGACCTTAGCCGAAGAGGGACGGCAGATCATCATCATCGGGGATCATGGACACGATGAGGTGGTGGGGATCGCCAGCCAGGTCTCTGACCCCATTGTCGTGGCCACACCGGACGAAGCCAAGGCTTTACGGAAAATGAAACAAGCGGGCGTAGTGAGCCAATCCACCCAGACCATTGAGAATGTACAAACCATTATCAATATTCTAATGACCAAGGTGTATGATCTGCGGTTTGTGAATACCATCTGTTTTCCTACCAAACGGAATCAGGCACAGATCAAAACCCTTTCTGAGCAGTGTGACGTCATGATTATTATCGGCTCTTTCACCAGCGCCAATTCCATGCGGTTAACCCAATTGGCCAAGGAGCGCAACCCTCGTTCTTACCAGGTAACATGTGCCGATGACATTGATGTGCGTTGGTTTGAGGGTGCCGAGTTGGTGGGGATTTCAGCTGGTGCTTCCACTCCCGATAGTATTATCCAGGAAGTGACCGATAAGATCAAACAAATTAATCACGTACAAGAGGAGGATATGATTCATGGCTAAAGGAAGTTTTGAAGTAAAAGTGGGCCTGGCGGAGATGTTAAAGGGTGGGG
>CAZBEL010000019.1:0-13602 GCA_964490885.1 uncultured bacterium | reverse complement strand
AACCCCGTCGCACTCCGTCTTATGGTTCTCGATGACTAAAAGGTTACCTTAAAGGTTAACCAACTCACGCCATCGAAAATATCTGTTGCCCGATAAGCATAATCCACGGACAACCCAATTCCAGTAAATCGTGATAAATCCAACCCAAACCCAAAACTGGGACCCCAGATGAACTCTTCATTCTGCTGATCCCATTGATTGTCCTGTGCGTCATCCGGGGTGTCTTCAATGTTGTCAACACCGTAGGGTTCGGGATCATAGCCGTAGGATGTACCAGCCCAAAAATCCAGGACTTTCAAAAAGTTCGCTGCTACCCCGAAGCGATATTCATCGAACGAAAAGTTATTATTAAGGAAGGACCCTGACAGGGTAACTGCCACGGGACCCATATCTACAGGTCCATAGGCAACACCTAATTCAAAAGTTGTGGGCATCTCAAATTCTTGCAATGATATTCGCCTCGGCTCTGGGGGCGTACCCGGTTCACTACCTCCTGGAGGATGAAACTCTTCTAAGTCAGAGCCATCAAAGCGCATGGTCAATCCCAGATTACGGAGCGAGGCGCCAATTTTGAACCCGCTGTCTTTCATGGAATATTGCACGCCGGCATCCACCACAAATCCGGAGGCGGAAGTATGCATAATGGACTCGTTTACGATGCGGAAATCCGAACCAAAGCGTATGCGATCCGTCATGCGGCGGGCATATAAAAAACCCAGAGTCAGGAAATTTGGAGAATAGGTCTCCCCAAACCCGTCAGGGTTCTCCGGCGTGGTTACCATAATGTCACCAAAACTGAGGGATCGTAAGGATATACCGAAGATATTCCGTCCTCCGAACGTAGAGGCCACAGCAGCATAGTTCACCCCAATGTCACCAAGCCAGGTGGCATGGGTAAACATGGCTTCACCGGTATTCTGCATTTCAGCCATACCGGCAATGTTCCACTCCGCAGCTTCTATGCCGGTGATGGAAGCAACTGCGGCACCAGAGAGGGCTATAGCCTGGGAACCCACAGGAATCATCAACTCCTGGGCACCCGCGGTACCACGACGTCGCTTACTGCCCCCCTCCACAAATACGGAGAGGGTTACTCCCACCAACAAGAAGATAATCAGGCTTGATCTAAGATGATTCATTATGGCTACTCCTTCCTTAGTAAACATCCAGCCGTTCTTCAGGCTGGAAGATAGCCAGTTTTAAAAGCTTCTCACCCAGTAGCTTCCCACTATCATCTTCCACCGACACATGGGCTATATACATTCCACTGGCCACGGGAATACCAAAGGTATTTCGCAAGTCCCAGGGAACCCGACGATTAGCATCATTTTCCGAGGTGATGGTTTTTTCAATCTTGGCTACCATGTCCCCAGCCAAAGTGAAAATCCTGATCGTCGTGGTGCCCACGCCCAAGTTCGTGAAGTAAACGAACCGCTCTTGAGGATTACGCTCCTCGGGGTTCTGTCCAAAATAGGGGTTTGGAAATACATTAATACGCTTAATCTGCTCGCTAATAAAAGACTTCTCTTGTGCAGCAGCCAACCCTACGGCTTTAAAGCTGTATACATCTTCACCGGGCACCAACGGATTGGGGAACGTCACACGGACAATATTCCCGCTTTCAAACACTGTATTGTCTTTGTCAAACTGGATCATCCAGCCGATCTTATGACCGTCTGTAGCCGGGTCGTATGGATTGGCTACTACACCCGCTCCGTCATAGGCTTCATAAACGGGCATGAAAACCAGATTCTTGGTAAAGAGATAGCCGTTGTCTGAGAGGGTATCCCGCTCCATGATGGGTTTGCTGCCGGCTACCTGATAGACGGCCACATTCACCTGCTGATCAGTGGGCAGTAACGGATCCACTAGCCACATCTCGAAAGGAATCCATATTGTATCAATGACACTGAGGCTACCATTATAATAGGTGGCAATGGAACCATTATCTGTAAAACGGAACTCAATATCCTTCTGCATGTCCGCCTGACCGGGGCTGCCACTAGGTTTCCTATCATCGGGAAGTGGTAGATCCTTTAAAAAGGCCCACCAGCTGCCATTGTCGGCCGAATCGGTCAGCGCCATGCCGAAAACACCTTGAATAACGACCTCCGTGTTCGGATCATCGTCCTGTAGAACTTCCCATTTACTGATGTTCGAAGGTGGATCATAAGTGGTTCCTTCGCTCGTAAGGAGAAATCCATCGGTAACGTCAATCCACGGTTCTACCCCCTTGGGTACTACTGCGCCCCCCTGGGTTAAGGATTGGTAGTACTCTTCCGTTACTGGGAAATTCTCCTGGAAGACCAAGGTGTCATTGGTCACGGAATCCACCAGGGCCCAATAGTTGACCGAATCATTGATGGCCACAAAACTGATTGTATACGTATGACCCGTCAAAAGATAGGGATTGATAATATACGGGAAAAAAGACGCGTTCTGGGCATACCCCGCTGAATGGGTGACCAGCAGAGTATCGGTATATGTATTCTCAAAAGTCGTCCCAACTCCTAAGTTACCAGGAACCACACGTATGGGTTTGAAGGGGCTCTCCAGAACAGCAAAGGTAGAGCTGGGGTTGGGATCATAAATATAGGAGGTGACCGTAAAATAGTACATGCGGTTGTTGATCAACCCACGATTATTAATGTAGTCGTAATCAATCTCAATATAATGCTCAATCCCAGAGTCAGAACCTTCCTGGACGGGCAATTTGATCACACCACCGGTGATGTCGTCCTGAACACCACTAAACAGAATCTGATAGCCATTGACCTTATCAAATGTGGCCACCTTGACCCAAGGTCCGTTTAGAGAAGCACCTTGGTAGACGTTGTACCCTTCAAAATTGAAACCGGCGCAGGTATACTTCTCAACTTTCTCACTGTTATCTTCCCAGGAGAGGACAATTTTATTATTCAACATAGCCACATCCACTTCTGGAGCCACCGGGGAACACACTTCAAAGTTGGCATCAAAGGCTTGTTGCGCATGGAGATCGTAGAACTTCAGCTTATTAATAGACTTGGCCCAGTTCTCGCCCGCAGCAACGATGATGGAGCCCACAACTTCCTGCGTATCGCCCGCAGCCAACATAAAAGGACCAGAACTCATCAAGTACCGACGGTCCCCTGGCGTGTTGTCAATCCAACCGGTATTGGTCGCTGGATCACCAGGGTGGATAAACTTTGTCGCCTCGCCAGTGGTAGGATCAATAAAGGGTTCACCAGTACGACCGATAAACCCATTCATATATCTATAGGCTTCTTCCGCTGTATTGGGGTCCACTAAGTTGGGGTCACCGTTAATGTACTTTACAAAAGAAGTAAGGGGAAGTTGACGCTTATCGGGGACCTTTCGCAGGTAATATCCTTGATCTTGAGACCAAGTAAGGATCTGAGCGGTATCTCCCGGAGAATCCACCAAAGGTCCCTGGAAAAAGTCCGTACCAACCGCAGGGACGGCCTCGCCATAGCTCTGGTCCCCATTGGCATCGTTGTAGGTATACCCCAGGCTCAAGTCCACATCGCAACCAACCAAATCGTCCGAAGCGTCGCCCACGTCATCATCATGCCAGAAGGAGACGAAAACGCTATCTAAATCATCAATACCTTTATTGATAATAACCCAACGTACAAACAAGATATCCCCCAACGGCCCGGCTTGGTCGAACCCAAAGAGGGAGGTTTGGATCTCCACATTCATCGGCGGGGTCCCCCACAGGGGAGTATGGGTAGCAGCATTACCGTCGTTCATCACATACCAGTGGAATACATCGCCAATGATGTCTGGATAATCCCCATCTTGCGGGTTATACACCCCATCACCGTTGGCATCTACCCAGGGAGCCCCCTCCTGCCAGGGCCAGTTAAGAAAATCATCGGTGGGAAGGGATTTCTCCACTAATTCGGTATGAATACTAGCCCCTTCAATGACTGAGATGGGAAGCTCTAAAGTCATTGAGGAGAAGGTTGCCCAATCATTCTCTAAAAACAACTCAATCTCTTTACGATGAATCTGATAGATTTTTCCTGACTCGTCGCTCACATCAGGAAGGGCGCCCGGGGAGAATTCCACCGTGTACTCCGCAGCTGCAGTGCGTATCTCCTCAACCCAGTCACCACCTGGGGAACGGCTCTTACCACTGGCTATCCAGGGTCCCGACTGGAATATGGCATATTTCCCACTCCCCTTAGGCCACTCCAATCCTGATTCACTGGTGATATGATAACTTACAATATCCCCGTGGTTCCCATGGGTTGTGCTGATATTGTTACCATCCCAGATAACGTGCTCCACCGGAGCCCCTAAAGGAGTGGTGGTTTTACTCGCTTGGTGAGGAAGTCCGGGACGATTATAGGGTCTCGCACCCCAGACTGTTACCGCCAGTACCAGGATCAAAGTAAAAAGATTGCGTTTCCACATAGGTGTCTCCTTAACTCCTTAGTAACGGTTAATTATAGGTCGATGCGAATCCCTAAGCGAATCTGTCGCGGACTTCCGAAATTCGCCGGGGTTGCTAATCGCGACTGGTATAACTGGGATCCAAAGTCGGGTCCACCTATTGCCGCGTTGTTGAGCCAATTCTGTCCTTCGGCGATGCCTAACCAACCATCGTTGTCCGGTAAGCCTGTTCCGGTATAAACACCGTAAACATTCTCTTGATCAAGGGCATTTAAGACCCACAAGAAGAAGTTTAGGTTGGTTTTAGCAATCTTGAAGGTCTTGTCAAACTTCAGGTCCAGGTTAAACGTCCACGGCATGGTACCGGTATTCAAACCGGCGGTGGGCCGGTCAGAGATACCGCCAGCAAAAATCGTTGTGCGCGGCTGGGCCGGGGTGTACCGCATCCCACTTCCGAACTGGAACAGAATGTTAGCACCCATGAGGGGAATCCGACTCCGCGAGCCAGTACGGTAATCGATAGAAACACTCCCCGTGTGTCGCTGGTCGTAATCGAGCGGTGAGACAAAAGTGGGGTTATTACCACCCTGCCAGGCAATCCGGTATAATCCGTCCGAGGTGGAACCGGTGCCTCCAGCCCACTGGAGCGTGTAGTTCGCGGTAATTTGGATGTTTCTCAATCGGCGGGTATTCGCGGAGAAGCTCAAACCTCGTACCGTTCCGTAGTCACCATTCACGAACAACGCATAACCAACAGGACGTGCCGCCAAATTGCGAATCTGGACGTAGCCAGACATTTGCCGGTAGAACAGTGTAGCATCAATACTTACGTCCTTAGTGATTAATTGCTTGAACCCAATCTCGTAAGAGGTTGTTTTCACGGGTTGGAGCTCGGGGTTAGCAGAGGTCGTGTAGTTCCCCTGTTCCAGGTTGGAGAGGAATCTGGTGTAACTGATGAACAACCGATTCAACTCTGGCAATTGGAAATATTTGCCATACTGAGCATGGAACACTGTTCGATCCGTAACTGGGAAAGCCAACCCGATACGGGGACTCCACAAGGAGCGTACCTTGGCCTTTACCATCTGAGGAACGCCATCAGGATCGTCGCTAGTGGGTTTATCCGAGATGTACTCCATGGGATCCAGAACACCATCGGCGTTGGCATCGATGGCGTACACTGTCTCTGCCAGAGTTCCTCCAGAGGTAATGACAATATTCTGGTTACCCCCTGCATCTGGATTAAATACCCGGTTGGCCGGATCAATATAATCGTACCGGATACCTAAATTAAGGATTAAGTCCTTCAGTTCGCGTTTATCCTGGATGTAAAAGGCCCCGATGATGGGTGTACGGGCCCCATCCAAACCAGTGTCTACTTCCTTAGTCCCGGTAATATTGTACCCAATATTTTCCGCATAGGCTGACTTAAAGGCCTGGAAAACATAGTTTTCGCGATAGTCCTCATAGGTGACCTCACCGTCTCCATTTTCGTCAGCGTTATCCCAGGTGTCGTCAGGATCCTGGAGATAGTCCGCTATTCCATCCCCGCGTCCGGACACAATGTTACCCAATGAATCCACATATGTATAGCGGTCCTGTGTGGGGGAATACATACGGTTCTTCTCAAAGTACCGTGAAAGGGAAGTGGCCCGTCCCATACGGTAATACCGGATTTTAGATTTCTCATAGCTGCCACCGAATTTTATTTCGTGCTTGCCTACCTGCCAGGTTATTGAAGCCACCATAGCGTTACGCTCAGTGGATCGTTTGCGATACTCAGGCGTCAAACGACCGGCCGTATAATAATTAGCTAACTCCACATACGTAATTGGACGGGTTCCCACGTCAGAGAACATGGGGTTGATCCACGAGGTATCGTAGTCGATTTGAACGAATGAGAGCGTGCTGTCGTCCGACCAGTAATTCAAACGCGAAATTTCCATGGTGGAAGAGTCGATGTAAACCCAGGTGGGGTTGGCAAAGTCCTCCCGTTTTCCAATCTGGAGATAGGGAATCTTGTCCTCCGAAACGGTTCCATCTTCGTAACGGTAGGTTCCCCACCCCATCTTATGCACGGGATCGAACAAACGATACTCTTCATTGAAATGACTGAACTGGGCGGAGAAAAACATCTTATCAAACCCTGGTACGACGCCCGAGAGACGTCCGTAAAGGGTACCGGTCTTGTTAGTTTGGATCTGGAAACGATTACGCAATTTACCGTCTGTGCCAATTCCTTCCGCGGTGCTGGCAGTGTTATAAAAATTGAATAAAGAGTAGCTGTGTGTATAGTTGGATTGTTCCGAATCGAAATAGGTCCCACCAGCTTTCAACTTCCATGCCAATCCGATGAGTGGCTTTAACTCTACCAAGATGTTACCACTGGCACTTAGCCGGTTACGCCAGTTGTTGGGCTTAGGACCATACACAAACTCAATGTCGTTAGGATCAATATTCAAATAACTGGGTGCGTCGTATTCACCGTCACCATCTACATCTTCGAAAGGTTCACCCGTATCCCACAGCGTATTCCCATTGTTATCCGTGAAGGGCTCACCATTGTCCGGTAAACCGTTGGCTGGATTCAGGGGTCCAACGTACTTACCGAAAACCCCACTGCTGGGATCCCGGTCGGCCATTTTCTGATACTCAATGGCACCGAAGAAACGAATGAAATTGGCCAAAGGGATGGGACCGCCTAACGAGGCCGAAAAGAGATTATAACCATAGGAATAAGCATAGGGTTTTTTAGAAGCAACCGTGGGATCGGAAGGTAAAAAGCCGTCTGTTATGCCCTCTGCAGTGAACTGTAAACTACTGCCACCTACTCTCGTTGTCGTATTAATAATACCGGAGTTGGCAGAGCCATATTCAGCCCCAAAACCACCAGCTTGGAAAGAAACCTCTTCCAAACTCAAGTTTGGCACGTCTCCAGAGCGTCCCAGGGTGTAGGGATTATTCACCAAGATACCATCGATGTAATAACCCACTTCATCGGTACGACCGCCACGAACGTGTAGGTTTGTTCCATCGTCAACTACACCCGTCTGCAAAGCGGCAATATTTCGATAACCGCGTACCGGCAGGTTACGAATATCTTCCGACCGGATTACCCGTACCTCATTAGTGGCGTTGATCTCAATCAATGGCTTTTCGGCCACGACGGTTACCGCCTCACCCCGAATGGCTTCGGGCTCCATGGCAATGGTTCGCATATTGGTAGTAAGGTCTTTGGTCACGCGCACATTTGTGATGGTGACGTCAGAGTAACCAATGAAACTGAAACGCACATTATACAGCCCCGGGGATACGAAAAGGATGAAGAATTCCCCTTTGGAATCTGTGGCTGCGCCCATGGAAGTCCCTTCTATAATCACATTCACACCGGGAAGGGGATTGCCTGTCTCTTTATCCACTACGGTACCGGTAATTTTTCCCGTTTCACCAGCTTGGATACCCGCCGGGATTAGGAGACTAAGCAGGAGTAGGGTTACAACTCTGGAAATTGGTGCACGCATATTTCTCTCCTTCGTTGCTTAATTCTTTGTTGGACTACCATTCGGCATTCCATAATAATACCTCGAGAAGAACTCCGCATTCAGTAACACAGACGTAGCCAGATTTTAGTTGGACTAGAAACCAGAGTCAAGTGTATTTCGAAAAAATACAAAACTTCAAAAAAAGGCCCATTGCGAGGCACCTCCGGGCAGTAATTATCACCACGTCGACTCTGCAAAAGTCAGCTATAAGTGAATAGTAAGGCTACACAATAATCAAGACCAATAGCCTGCTAATCCCTCCTTAACCAAAAGATCATTAACGTTTATCCACCGGCCATCCTGCTCTAGCCACAATTCCCCCAGGTAGCGCCCGTACTTGCCCTTACGGTCTTTTAGTGTCTGTAAGATGATATTCTTGTTCAGCACTAATTTCCTGAGATAGTCCCGGGCCTCCAATCCCCGGGGACGTTCAGATCCCCTCAACTCTGGTGCATTAATGCGGGCTAAGCGAATCTTCTCTCTTCGAATCCAAACACCAAACCCAAGGTCTAAATCTACCCGGCAAGTATCCCCATCATAAACGGAGACAACCTTCGCCCGGTAATGATACAATTGACTTAATTGCATGGTTACCTCCTCACGTTCACTGGGTTATTAATCTGGAGCCTCCAACTCCCGGCGTAACCGTTTCTTCTCCCGTTGGCGATCATACTTCTTCTTATCAGGTTCTACCCTTTTGGGTGGGATCGGATGTGTAGCCTGCCTTAATGATTTCTTGACAGGGGGTTGCTTTTTTCTACCTGGGGTCACGGCATTCTGTTTTCTTTTTTTCCTTTTACCCGCTCCACAATGCCCATGATAGCGGGAATAACCAGGATGGTCGCTAAAAAGCAGGTGCCTACACCGATGAACAATGCACTCCCCATGGAACCCAAACCCCGGTAAGTAGCAAAAGTCAAAGAACCAAACCCCAGCATGGTTGTAAGCGACGTGAGCAAAATAGCTCTCCCGGTGGAAGCAAAAACCGTCTTGTGCTGATCCCGGCCCTCGATCTGATAACGATGAATAATGTGGACCCCGTCATCAATCCCGATCCCGATGATCAACGGAATGGCCATAATGTTCACCATGGTGATCTGCAAACCGGTGAGCTCCATAGTTCCCAACATCCAGATGGTCCCAATCACCAACGGAACCAAAGCCAGTGAGGCTTTACGCAAGGTCCTAAAGTCCCCTAATAGAATCAAGAAAATCACCGCCAAGGCTAACCCCGTAGCCAGCTTCCCGTCCTCGGCAAACAGATCGATCAACCGTTTCCAGACCGGGGGAATACCCGTGGCCCGATCACTCACTTCCTGCAGTTCTTTCGTAAAGCGGTCCAGGAAAAGTGTGTTCCAAACGTTGGCTTTAGGAAATACGGTGATCAAGAACAGGTTTCCTGATTTCCCAACATATTGATCACGGATGGTCTGGGGAATCATGTCCAAGGTTAATTCCTCCGTATTGGCCATCTGGAGGGCAACGGGTTTAAAGGTCTGGGCAAAAGACCGCTGAAAGTCTCGCAAACCTTGCATGTCCTTCCCCTGGGCCTGTTCTAACCGCTGCCGCAACCTCGATAAAATCCCGGTAGAGATCTTGGGGTTTACTGTGGCCAGTATCTTCTGTAAGTCCGCCAAACTCGTATCGGGTACCACTCCCACTAGTAAACCGGTTTTGAGATACACTTTATCCTGGCCCCCCAGGATGGACATGTCCTGGACCTCCATGACATTCATCTCCAGTCGGGTGATTTCCTCTAATAACCGTTGCCGCTGTGTCTCGTTAAAATCCAGAGTAATAGGTGCACTACTAAGACGGTCGTATATCGCCCCGATGTATTCACGGCGTTTTTCCTGTTCCGCTGAGGCGGGGAGAAAATCGATAATAGATTGAACCATACCAGACGTAGACATCTCCTTGGCCGCTTTGGTAAGGCGATGGGCCTCCTCTAAAGAAGAAGTAGTTAAGAATGCATAATCGGCACTTAGGTTCAACTTCTTAATCATCTTCTTTTGTAGCTCCACCGACTCGAGACCTATAGGCTCCATATTCAAATAATTATAATCCATGGTAATATGTGCACCACGATAACCCACAAAGGCAATCAGGATGACAATACCAGCAATGGCCAACCCAGGATGCCGTGCCAGCCAGACCGCCCGACGGCCCAGGAATCGATAGGAAATATCCCGCGGTGCTGGGGGTTTACGTGACGACCTCCACATTTTAGCCCCCAACCGTTCTTTTAACACTAAAAGAGTGGGGAGTACGGTCAGGGCTGCCACCATGGTCATGATAATGCCCACCCCCAGCGTGAGTCCAAATTCCCGGTATCCCTGAGTGCGAGTAACCAACATGGTCAGGAAAGCAGCGGCGGTAGTAAACCCTCCTGTAATTACCCCCAGCCCTGACTTTTGTAATGTAATATGAAGGGCATCTGCCACACTCTCTCCTCGGGCACGCATTTCACTGTACATGGCAATAATGTGAATGGAAAAGTCGATGCCTAGTCCTACCAAAACAACGCCCATCATGGAGGTCATCATGTTCAGTGTTCTCACCAGTGGCCAGGCCAAACCCATCGCCCAGGTAACGCCTACCAATAGTGTTAGAATTGCCAATAAAGGACTTACCAACATCCTGAAGGCCACGATAAACAGCACCAAAATACCCACTAGTGCGATGGTCGTGATAATGTAGGAGTCACTGGAAACGGCTACCATCTCATCCCTTGACAAAGGCACCATCCCGGTAAGGCCAGCTTGAATTCCCAATTCTTGAGCAGCTTGTTTCACGATTACTTCCACCGTGTCAGTAGCGGCGATGTCCTTATCGATTTCTAAGAAATCAAACGTGGGAATAATCTGCATAATCAACATGCGACGATCCCAACTGCGGTAATAGGGATCACCGTAGAGAATTGCCTCGGCTGCATGAACACCTGCCGTTGCTCCATCCCCGTCCAGGGCTTGGTTCATATCCGTGAGGAACGTTTGCAGACCATCCATAAACCGGATCACGCCCTGTTCCTGCTCCTGTCCTTCAATGGAACCACCCCCACTACCCGTATATTCGCGCTCAAAGCTGTCATTTAAATTGGTGAGGAATCCGACTACATTGGGATTCTCAAATAGGGTGTGGTTGTTTTTCAAATCTTCAGCCTTCATGAGCATGAGGGCATGCTTAGTTAAAAAATCCCGAGGGAGTTTATAGTCCACCTTTTTCACATAGTCTTTTATAGCTTCGATTTGCGGTGCTACGCGCTCGGCAAAGGCCACCAATGCCTGTTCATTACCCTCGGCCACAACGAGCATTGAAGCGGCCCCGGCAAACTCCTCCATAACCCGGTCGAACTCTTGTACCATAGGATCATCCTGAGGCATGAGATTGGTCATAGCCGTGGAAAGTTTTAATTGGAATGCCATGAATCCCAATCCCAGCGTTACCACCAATAAAATAAATCCAGACCACCATGGTCTGGTGCTAATATAACGCGCTAAGTTAGCTAATAGTCTGTTTCGCACTGGTGCTGCTCCTCCCTAATTGTTTCTACCACAAAATCCCCAAGTTCGCCCAGGCTTTGTCTCTTCATCCTATTCACCTAAGCTTCTACCATTCGCTTGCCCATCATGTTCAATTTAAACTTCCGCACTGTTTCCTGTGTAATCACCCGCCCATCGGGACTCTCGAATTGCAGGGCATCAAAGGGACACTGGACGATGCAGGCACCGCACTGGACACAGAGATCCCCCTGAATACGATGGGCCAAGTGTTCCTCATGATTCACTTCATAACAACCCCTTGGGCAAACCTGTTCACAAAAAGCGGCTCCTTTACACTTACTTTCATCCAGGGCCACATCCAATAGCCGGTCGAAGTGCAAGCCACTCTTGTACACTGGTGTACTTCCCATGAGGTCCATGCTCAATAAAAGTACCACCACTAGGGAAACAACTCCTTCCCGCCAGTAGAGACCCCAAGAACCCGATCCACTAACCTGACCGTAATAAACCATTCCTGCCATGAGTAAAATCCAAAGGATCAACTGGAAACCACCCTTCCCAAAATCAAAAAAGAAGAAGCCGCCCCTCTGAGCCCGGGGATTCAGCCAACGTTCATATAAAGGAAAGGTGAGAAAAATGAAGAAGGATAGAGCCCAGATCAGGGCCGTAACCGGTAACACGGCACTCCGCCAGAAGAACCAGAAGATTATCCCCATCACCAGGGAAAGGGGAAAAGCCCAGGCCACGGCCATTTCAATCCGTTGCAGCAGGGGAAACGTCACCTGTCGCATTTCAGGGGTGGCTTTCTGCCGCCGTCGGAGAAATTCAGGTAAATCTTCTGCGTAAACCGGGCCCCAGACGCCCCGCCAGCCAGTCTTTTTCCGGATCAGTTTTCGCTCGATTCCCGTGGCTGCCAGTTGGGGCAAGATTACAGTTCGGTGATCCACCTTGTCCTCGATACCACTGGTTTTCAGGACCGAAATGACATCATGATTGGTCAACAAACCCCCGGTGGCAGCACACCAGACATTTACCCCTCTACTATTAGCCACTAACAGATAAGCATTCAGCCCCTTCAAAGCCCGCCTTACCCGGGCCACGGTGAGGTGGAAATTACAGGTGAGAATCACCGGTGCATGACGGTCCGGGGTTCCAAGGGTAATTAATCCTGTCCGGATAGGGATTGGCAGCATCCGCAGGCAGGTTTCTACCATATTAATAATCCAGTATTTTACAGAAGTCACTTAGAATCAGTCTCCGGATTAACGGCCGTTAATTCCATGAAATTCCCCAGCCGGGTTAAGCGAATATTCCGGATCTTAAAACCCTCCGCCTTTACCAACTCCGGCAAACCTCTCACAGCTTTAGTGGTGGTTTGGGTGATGAGATAGGTCAGAGCAACCAGAGGCGCCCGGAGTAGTGCGCTTAGTAAACGTTTCAAAGTGCTTGTGGGCCGGATTTCATCGGCAATGAGTAACAAACCACCCGGCTTCAGTAAAGAACGGAGGGTCCTTAAAGTGAACTGAATTTCATCCGGGCTCAATTCTGAAAAGCAAAGCCCGCTCACCGCCGCATCATATTTCCCGGTCGGTTCCTGGTCCAGTTCGGCCACGCCTAACTCAGCGTAGGTCACTTGATCCTCAAGTCCTTCCTCCGTTGTCCGTTTCCGGGCAATTTCCAGCATTTCCGGATTCAGGTCAATGCCCTTCACCCGAGCCCCCTTCCGGGCGGCACGGAGGGACAGGGCACCTGTACCGCAGCCGATATCCAGAACAAGGTCACCTGAATGAATCGGTTCTACCAATCGATCGTAACGACGGTTCAATCTCCCCAGGGTGAGCAGGCGAATCCCCCAGTCGTAACGACCAGGCGCCGATTCCAAAATCTTCATTAACACGTAGGTACTCACCTTTTGGTTACTCCAGATACTCTTCAACTGATACCCCCATGGTCCGCATATCCTTTAAAAATGGTTCCGGATCTACTAAGTGCCCCATCATGTGCAAGCCTGGCCGGCGAATGGTGCCCTCTAAAAGTTGTTTTACACAGGCCGCCACGGGAATCGCCGTGAACCAGTAGCCATCCCCGTGGGAAAGACGAAGGCGGCAGGCACGACGCTGACCCTGATAAGTCCCGGTGGCCTCCAATTGGAG
>CAZBEL010000018.1:0-13639 GCA_964490885.1 uncultured bacterium | reverse complement strand
GGGCTTCCAGCACGGCTTTCATGGCCACCCGTGAAGAGATACCATAAGAAACCACAATGACATCTGCGTCCTCCGTTTCCTCTTCCTCGTATAAACAGATTTCCTCTTCGTGGTTGCGAATCTTGTCCACTAAGTGGCGGACATTTTTATCCTGAGCTTCGGCGTTGATGATGGGGTAACCCCGCTCATCATGGGTGAGACCAGTAACGTGGATGAAATGCCCGTCCCCCGCCTTGACCATGGGAGCCACCGTCTCTTGACCGTTGAACTGGTAAGGCAGGTAATTTCCCAACTCACCCTCGTAATACTTCCGCGGTGTAATTTCAATCTCCTCAGCTTTAGGGATCACGACTTTTTCAGTCATATGCCCGATACACTCATCCATCATGAACAGGACCGGGACGCGCCACTGCTCGGCCAGATTAAAGGCGGTGATAGTAAGATCGAAACATTCCTGGGGGGAGTTAGGGGACATGGCGATAATCTCATAATCGCCGTGGGAGCCCCAGCGGGCCTGCATCATGTCGGCCTGACCGGTGAGGGTTGGTAAGCCGGTAGAAGGTCCGCCACGTTGTACATTCACTAATACACAGGGGGTTTCCATCATAATGGCCAGACCCAGGTTTTCCATCATAAGGGAAAAACCGGGTCCCGAGGTGACTGTCATCGCCTTTGTGCCCGTCCAGGCAGCGCCAATAATGGCAGCCATGGAAGCTAACTCATCTTCCATCTGAATGAACATGCCTCCTACTAGGGGAAAACGCCAGGCAATGCGTTCGGCGACCTCTGTCGACGGGGTTATGGGGTAACCAGCAAAGAAGCGGCATCCGGCGGCGATGGCCCCTTCGGCACAGGCGTGGTCCCCATCCATGTAGTGTTCACCCGTGGCGACGCCAATGGGATCAGCTTTCATCAGTGACTATCTCCTAAAACGGTTTCCACATCCGGGGGTTGTGGCTTGGTCTCTAAAGAAAAGATGGCAAACTCCGGGCAAATCAACTCGCACAAATTGCAATTCACACAACTGCCCTCTTTTACGACATTGGGGTAATGGTACCCCTTCCGGTTATAATCGGAAGACATGGACAGTACATCCCGGGGACAATATTCCACGCAAAACTCACATCCTTTACAACGGCTAATATTGATGTGGATTGTACCATGGGGAATTCTCACATCCTTAATATCTAACGGGGTTCGCCAGTACGTCATTGCACCCTCCTATCAGAGCACAAATTGGTCACCCTGCTCCTGTTTCACTAACTGGAAAAAATCACATTTACGACAGTCCTTTAATTCTTCTGCTAAAGGACATTGGATATCCCCTTTGGGGAAGGTTCCCACCACTGCCCAACAATAGCGGCCACCGTTATAGCCACCGTTGATGTTGTGAAAGGCCGTATACCGCACCGCTGGACACACACCTAATTCCTTGACTTTGGGACCGCTCAACTCCCGCCCGCAGCCCATGTAATCCCAACAATTAACTTTCATCATGGCCATCCCCCCTTGTGGTTTATTCGTACTCCTCGTACGAACGGTTCAGTTGCTTTGGATCATAAGGAACATTGATTACATAGGGGAAGTAAATGGGGAGGAGAATAAAAACAAAATGGTTGTACGTTCCTCTTTGCATTGGCTCCCCTTCAATGTGAGGTGTTGACTGTGGCATTGCTTGCCTAATTAAACTAGTTGACCACCATTGTGTACGAGGTAACGGTCGAGGATATTTTAGGTGTGAGGCATGGAATAAGTCAAGGCATTTCCAAGTGGCAAAGAACCTACTACCGAGACTTATGAGGCAGAAGTCCCAGAAGAACCTCGTAAAAAAGCTAAAGAGAGGTCAATAAATGAAGCTGTTTTTCCTGGCGGGGAACGACCTCACCAATGACGACTGCCGGAAAGGGTGCTTGTGGATTGTACTTTTGCAGAAAAACAGGCGCTTTCTCGGGTGGTAGGGCCAAGAGTAAGCCACCGGAGGTCTGCGGATCCGCCGCCAGGACCCGTTGGACATTGCCAAGTTTCGGATCAAAAGAAGTTACGCAGTCAACATGTTTCAAATTACGCTTGGTACCTCCAGGAATTATGCCCTGTTCGGCCAGCGCTACGACACCCGGTAAAAAGGATAATGTACTAAAGTCAATTCGGGCAGTGACTTGACTGGCTTGACAGAGTTCCAGGAGATGACCTAAAAGCCCAAAACCGGTGACATCCGTAGCGGCATGAACCCCCACATCAAGCATCACCTCAGCAGCTACTTTATTGAGTAAGGCCATGGATTCTACTGCCGTTTTTACATTTTCTTCTGGGGCCAACCCCTTCTTTATGGCTGTTGCCAGAATGCCTGTCCCCAGGGGTTTGGTCAACACCAATACATCTCCTGGTTTAGCGCTGGCATTGGTCACCAGCGATGCTCCGTCCACCTCTCCAGTCACCACCAATCCATATTTCGGTTCAGGATCATCAATGCTATGGCCACCCACAATTGAAATCCCGGCTTCCTGGGCCTTATCAGCCCCCCCTTGTAAAATTGTGGAAAGCAAGCTCCGCGGAAGGGTTTTGATGGGAAAGGCCACAATATTCAGAGCAAATAAAGGCCGGCCACCCATGGCGTAAATGTCAGAGAGGGAATTAGCCGCGGCAATCTGACCAAATTGGTAGGGGTCATCCACAATGGGGGTAAAGAAATCTACGGTTTGGACCAACAGTTTACCGTCATCCAGACGCACCACTGCAGCATCGTCGGCTCCGTAGTGTCCGACGATGACCCGATCGTCCGGCTGGCTATGCACTGCACCCAACACGTGGGCCAGGTCCCCAGGACCAATTTTACAGGCTCACCCGGATCCGTGCGATAAGGTAGTTAAACGAGGTGGTTTTGAATCGGTCATTAAGTTCCGTTCGGCAAAAAACCTGTGATGGCGGATAGTTGCTCTAAAGCTGTTCGGCTAAATTGCGGATGTCATCCAGGGAGTTGATCTCAACTTTGGCCAAGTACTCCAGGTGAATGGTCTTGAAAAAAGAGTGTATCTGAATTTGACTCAAGAATTGGTGCAATACCATGGGGACATGGGCTGTTTTCAGCACCATAACTTGAAAAGGGAAGTCTACCTCTGTGGGTTTTAGCGTGTGTAGTGACTGGCGGTTCTCTTGCAATTCCTTGCGGCATTCCTGAATATCCTTGAGAAGAACCCGACGGTGGAACTCCCACGGTGCCGTGTAGTCGGCAAGGCCCTGTAAATAATGATAACCCTGAAGAAAATGCTCTAAGAAATAGCGGCCGTAGGCTCCCTTTCCCAACTGGGTAGTCAGGAACTGTTGAATCGTATTACGCCGTTCGTCAAGAAACTCCTTCCAGGCTACAAAATGGGAACGAAACAGAAAATAGCCAAAGGGGGTACGGAAGGAATTATGGACGTTGAAAAAGGCCTTAATCTCGTAAGTAAATTTCTTAATTTGGTTGCGCAACTCCAGTGGAAAAAGATGCACGACAAACGTGGTAGGGGAAGTGGCAGGGATTAAAAAGTCATCCGGAATGTTAAGTTCACCCAAGTTGAGGGAGTACACTTTTTCCAATCCTTGAATCTTTAACTGGATAAAAGCTCCCATGTCACTCATTTTAATGAGATTCCCCAGGGCCCGGTCAAATTCTGGGAGCGTGGCAATGGAAGGAATTCCAGAATGTTCCGCTAATTCGGGAAAGAGGGCTAATTGTCGGGGATTTTCCTGGTCGTACATCATGACTGTGGTAGGGATTTTACGGAGTACACTCTATTTCTGCAACGAGTTGTCATTTTTTACACAATTATCTTTTTTACTCATCCTGGACAACAAGGATGGTGGATTTGCGAATAATGAATCATTTTAATAAGGCCTGAAAGTCCAAGTGAAGGGGCTAGTTAAATAATGGAACAGAGAGGCCTTTGGACATTGGGCATTTTTTTATTCACCATTCAACATTCTTAATATCGGTGCGGAATCAATACATCGGTAACACTTTAGGGTCAGCGCGTGGGTAATAACTTTGTTATGTAGATTAATTGGAAGCCAAACAGCCTAACAACGTAATATCCAAAAGTGTAAACCATGTCCCTCCAATTGTCATTTACAGTAGCCTATTTGATTGCTTGGAGTTTGATGAACATGGTAAATTAATTCTCACATGAATGGTAAAACCAATCAATTCCCTTTACACGGGCCAGATTCCCGGGGCGTTTATTGCGGTCTATTTGCCTGGCGCCATACTCTATTGGGATAATTTTTAACACGAACTTTAGGAACGGTCATGCCCATTAAGATGAAACACCTCGAGCGGGTCGTCATTCGGTTCGCCGGTGACTCCGGAGACGGAATGCAACTCACCGGAACCCGATTCACGGAAACCACTGCCATTGTTGGGAACGATTTGAGCACCCTCCCTGACTATCCGGCGGAAATTCGCGCTCCTGCTGGCTCTTTAGCCGGTGTTAGTGCCTTCCAACTCAATTTCGGCGCCGGTGATATTTACACTCCCGGTGACCAACCCGATGTTTTAGTTGCTATGAACCCAGCTGCCCTAAAAGTCCATCTCCCAGATCTGGAAAAGGGTGGCATCATTATCTGCAATCAGAACGCGTTTAACCATAAAAATCTGCAACTGGCCTCTTACGACTCAAACCCCCTGGAAGATGGTTCCCTCGACGATTATGAAGTGTATGCCATCGAGATGAGTACCATGGTCACCCACGCCTGCAAGGATATGGGGTTACCCTCCAAGACCGTAGAGCGGACGAAAAACATGTTCGCGCTAGGGCTCTTGTACTGGATTTACGACCGTCCCCTGGAACCAACAATTAAGTGGTTGGGGAAGAAATTTGAAAAACGTCCGGAGTTGGTGGAAGCCAACGCCCGCGCCTTGCGAGCTGGATACAATTTCGGTGAGACCGCTGAGATCTTCACCACACGTTTTCAGGTAGAGAAAGCCACCCTTCCACCCGGGACATATCGCAACATTAACGGGAATTACGCCCTCAGCTTAGGGTTAGTCGCAGCGGCTGAAAAAGCTCAAGTCCCCCTTTTCTACGGTGGGTACCCCATTACACCTGCCAGCGAAATTCTCCACACTTTGGCAGCCTGGCGGCATTTCGGCATTAAAACTTTCCAGGCGGAAGACGAAATTGCCGGTGTCACCGCCGCCATTGGAGCGGCCTTCGCCGGGAACCTGGCCATCACGGCTACTTCAGGACCCGGGGTAGCTCTCAAAACTGAAGCTCTGGGTCTGGCTGTTATGGCTGAATTACCCTTAATAGTGGTCAATGTTCAACGGGGAGGCCCCAGTACCGGATTACCCACCAAGACGGAACAGGCTGATCTCTTCCAGGCAGTGTTTGGTCGCAACGGTGAAGCCCCCATACCCGTCGTAGCACCCACAACACCTGGGGATTGCTTCTATATAGCCTACGAAGCGTGTCGTATTGCTGTGAAATACATGACCCCGGTATTCATCCTTTCTGATGGGTACCTGGCCAATGGTTCGGAACCATGGCATGTACCCTCCTTCGACGCTCTCCCGGATTTCCAAATTAAATTTACTAAACAAACGGAAGAGGAATTCCACCCCTATAAACGGGAACCAAAAACACTCTCTCGACCGTGGGCCATCCCCGGCACTGCCGGTTTGGAACATCGCCTGGGCGGTTTAGAAAAAGAAGATGTGACCGGTAATGTGAGTTACGATCCCGATAATCACCACCACATGGTAATGTTACGTGCCGAAAAAATAGCCCGCATTGCCGATGAATATCCTCCCACAGAGATATTCGGAGAACCCCAGGGAGACCTCCTCATTTTAGGCTGGGGTGGGACGTTTGGTTCCTGCCGCTCAGCGGCCGAACGCTTAGTTGATGCTGGCAAACAAGTATCTCACGTCCACTTGCGCTGGATTCATCCCTTACCAAAGGATCTGGGGGATATTCTCATTCGGTTCAAACACGTGCTCATTCCGGAAATCAACTTGGGCCAGTTATTAAAAATCACTCGGGCCGAATACCTCATCCCTGCCCAAGGATATAATCTCGTTCGTGGACGGCCCTTCCGTGCTCGGGACATTGTCGCCAGGGTTCAACAAATATTGGAAAAACAAAATGCCTGATACACCTGTTACTGATTCTAAACCCATGAGCCGGATGGATTTCGTCTCGGACCAAGCTGTGCGCTGGTGCCCGGGGTGTGGTGATTATTCCATTCTGGCTCAAATGCAAAAAACATTCCCCGACTTGGGCGTACCTCGGGAGAACTTCGTTTTCATCTCCGGGATCGGTTGCTCTAGCCGTTTTCCTTATTACATGAATACTTACGGCTTCCACACCATTCACGGGCGTGCAGCAGCCATCGCCTCGGGAGTGAAAATTGCCAATCCTAATCTATCAGTATGGGTGATTACCGGAGACGGGGATGGGCTCTCCATCGGGGGAAATCACACCATTCATCTCCTACGGCGCAATATCGACTTGAATATGGTGTTGTTCAATAACCGGATCTATGGGTTAACGAAAGGCCAATACTCACCCACCTCCGAATTGGGGAAGATCACCAAGTCCACACCCATGGGGTCCCTTGACCGTCCTTTCAATCCCCCAGCTTTAGCACTTGGTTCACAGGCTACGTTCGTGGCACGCACCATCGATCGTGAGACCAAGCACATGCAAGAGATGATCCGCCGCGCTTTTCATCATGTGGGGACCTCCTTCCTGGAAGTATATCAGAACTGTCTCATTTTCAATAACGGCACCTTCGCTCATCTCACCAACAAGGATACGAAAGCCGACACTGTCCTCTGGTTGGAGCACGGCCAACCCCTCTTGTTCGGGAAGAACAAGAATAAAGGAATCCACATGGACGGGAATATTCCCACCGTGATCGAATTAGGGGACTCCTGGAGTGTGGATGATGTCCTGGTGCACGATGAAACCGATTGGAACATCGCCGCCATCCTCAGCCACTTCACCTATAAGTCAGATTTTCCTGATCCCATTGGAGTACTTTACGCCAAAGAGGTTTCGGTCTACGAGCACATGTTAGAGGATCAAATCCAGGAGGCCATCAAACGGCGGGGGCGGGGAAATATCGAAGCTTTATTAAATGAGGGAGATACCTGGGTAGTCACTTAATCTATGTGGGTAGATTATCTTAAGGAATAGGGGGAAAGATATGGAGTACCGCAAAGAATCCGACAGTATGGGAACCGTGGAAGTTCCCAACGATCGTTATTACGGGGCCCAAACCCAACGGTCTTTGAATAATTTCAAAATCGGCGAAGAACGATTTCCGCGTCCTTTCATCCGGGCTTATGGTCTGTTAAAAAAAGCGGCTGCCACGGTCAACGAACGACTGGGAAATTTGGACCGCACACTAGCGACTGCCATTCGTCAGGCGGCTGACGAAGTCATCGAAGGTAAATGGGACGATCATTTCCCCTTAGTCGTATGGCAAACGGGAAGCGGTACTCAGACCAACATGAACTTTAACGAAGTGATTGCCAACCGGGCCATTGAGATATTGGGTGGACAATTAGGCAGCAAAACACCGGTTCACCCCAACGACCATGTGAATATGGCCCAATCCACTAACGACACCTTCCCCACTGCCATCAATATCGCCACGGTAGAATCGGTAACACACCATCTTCTACCAGCTTTGGAAAAATTACAAGCTGCTTTAGAGGCCAAGGCTAAAGCGTTCAATTCCATTGTCAAATTAGGCCGCACCCACCTTCAAGATGCCACACCCCTTAGTTTGGGACAGGAATTTTCCGGCTATACAGCCCAAGTGAAGAATGGGATTGCCCGAGTTAAACAAGCGCTCAATTCCTGCTACGCTTTGGCCATGGGCGGTACTGCTGTAGGTACGGGACTCAACACCGTGGCAGGTTTCGGGGATCAGGTAGCCAAAGAAATCGCCGACATCACCGGTTTACCCTTTGTAACTGCCCCTAATAAGTTTGAGGCTTTGGCCGCTCAGGATAGCATTGTAGAAATGTCCGGTGCCTTGAAAGTATTGGCCGGATCGCTATTTAAGATTGCCAACGACTTGCGCTGGCTGGCCAGTGGCCCCCGTTCAGGGATCGGGGAAATTATTCTCCCCAGCAACGAACCTGGCAGTTCCATCATGCCTGGCAAGGTCAATCCTACCCAATGCGAAGCCATGACCATGGTGTGTACCCAGGTCATGGGAAATGATGTAACCATTACCCTGGCCGGAGCCAGTGGCAACTTCGAATTGAACGTTTACCGTCCCGTCATTGCCTTTAATATTCTCCAGTCCGTAAGACTTTTGGGAGATGTGTGTGACTCTTTCACTCGAAACGCAGTGGTAGGCATCGAGCCCAACGAAGAACGAATTTGGCATAACCTGCACAACTCCCTTATGCTGGTCACAGCTCTGAATCCTTACATTGGGTACGACAAAGCGGCTCAGGTGGCGAAAAAAGCCTACCAGGAGAACAAAACCCTCCGGGAGACAGTCATCGAACTGGGTTATATGTCTGGAGAGGAATTCGATCGCGTTGTTAAACCAGAAAAGATGATTCATCCCCGGCAACCGGATTAACTCTCCAAGGAACTTCCCACCCTTTTTCATGTTTCTTTCCACACGGGTTGCGTTCCTAACTTTCCCGTGTGAACCTTACGTAATCAACAGCCATGTCTAACAGGAAGCAGAGTTCCTACCATCCCCGGATTTTAGTACGGTCTTTTTGGATCGTTGTGTTCATCGCTCTGACGGGTCTGGTTTATATCCTCATCTTAGCAAAGGACCTCCCCTCCATCGAACAGTTGGAAAACTATGATCCTGACCTAGTAACACGCATTTATTCTGCCGACGGAAAAGTTTTAAACGAACTGTATTTAGAAAAACGTGTCTTCGTGGATTTGGATCAGATCCCCATGCATATGCGCTATGCGGTTATTGCTTCCGAAGACCGTCGATTCCGGAGTCACTGGGGAATCTCGTTGCGAGACTTTTTCCGTGCTGTGGTTATCAACACCATTAGCTTGAGTTATCGCCAGGGGTTCAGTTCGTTGACGCAACAATTAGCCCGGAATCTCTACGATACAATTGGGTTCCGGAAAACCCTTACGCGGAAGATAAAAGAAGGCATAACCGCCATCCAGATTGAGCGTACCTACACCAAGGACGAGATCCTGGAGATGTATCTTAACAGCGTCCATTTTGGACATGGAACGTACGGGGTTCAGGCAGCGGCAAAACGCTATTTCGGTAAGGATATCAACGACCTCACCCTCGACGAAAGCGCCCTTTTGGTGGGGATTTTGCCCGCACCGGCCCGTTACTCCCCTATACGGTATCCAGAGCGTGCTCTACGCCGCCGGAACACCGTGCTACGTCTTATGGCGGAACAGGGTTATATTTCTAAAGAAGAATACCAGGAAAACCGAGCCCTGCCCATGGAAGAAATCCGGGAGGAGCAAGCGGGAGGTCAGGCACCCTATTTCACCGAGTACGTACGGCGATTGCTGGAAAAAGAAGATGAGGAATTAGGGATTGATATCTATCGGGACGGTTTAAAAATCTATACCACCCTGAATTCTACACTGCAAACCATTGCCGAAAAAGTCCTCTTGGAAAGCATCCGCCGAAACCAAGCCAAGCTCAACCAACGCCTTTTTCAAGACCAGGAAGAGTTCTCGAAATTAGCCTACCTAGGCATTTTCAATCAGGACACGGTAAAAATGATGATGGAAGGTAAGCTTCCCCTCTACACCGAGCTTCGGGACAAGCTGTTGGTTCAATGTGCCTTTGTGGCATTGGATCCCACTAACGGTGCTATCCTGGCAATGGTAGGTGGGCGTCCCGATTACAAAGATCAATTCAACCGGGCCATCCAGGCTAAACGGCAACCAGGATCCGTTTTTAAACCCTTCGTATACACAACGGCCATCGATAACGGCATTCCTGTGACCAAACAATTATTGAACCAGCCCGTGGTGTTGAACGTCCAGAATGCCAAGGGAGAATGGGAGAAATGGATGCCCAAAAATTACGATTTGAGCACTGGAGGAGCGACCACTTTGCGGGAGGGACTGCGGCGTTCATTAAACCTAATCTCGGTTAGGATGGTTCAGGAGTTAGTCCCGGCGGTGGAGGTGAAGAAAATGGCCCAGGCCCTGGGAATTACCACCCCCATCCGCGCCGTGGACGCAATTGCTTTAGGAACTTCTGAGGTGCATCTCTTAGACATTGTATCGGCATATGCCGTTTTCGCCAATCAAGGGGTTCGCAGCGAACCGTGGGCCATCCAGCGTATTGAGGATCGCTACGGAAATGTGATCAAGGAATACTTCCCCCAGCGGGAAGAAGTACTAAGCGCAGAAACGGCCTACCTCATGACCAACTTGATGCAGACGGTGATTGACCGAGGCACAGGTGGTAGTGCCCGTTGGAAATACAACTTCTACCGTCCGGCAGCAGGAAAAACAGGAACGACCCAGGGCTACACCGATGCCTGGTTTGTGGGTTTCACACCTCAGTTAGTAGCCGGTGTATGGTTCGGAATTGACGGTCCCCCACAGGTGAGTCTAGGAGAGCATCAGGATGGCAGCCGAGCGGCGCTTCCCGCCTGGGCAAAATTCATGAAGGCAGCCCACGATTCCCTTTATCCTCAAGTTGAAGACTTCGTACGCCCAGAAGGCGTCATTAAAAAGGAAATCTGTCAAGTGACCAAGCAACTCCCCACACCCCTGTGCCCAGTGGAAACAGAATATTTCATTAAAGGGACTGAACCCACCCGCTATTGCCGCATCCACCGGCAATATTAAAGCATATCTAAGACTTCCTGAGCTTCCCTCCGCACTAAAAACGCCGGATCGATACGGTGTTCTTCATCTAAGCCTAATAGATGTTCCACCAAGTGCTTGATCTGATTGCGCTGGACCGGATTAACAAAGCCGTAGCGAATTAATTTTCCCAGACTGCGAACGGCTTTCGAGCGAATGACGTCGTTAGCGTGACTTAATTTTTTTACCAGCGCATCAAAGATGGCCTCAATAGTCCCATCGTCCAAATCTTTGGGTCGGATGCTTTCGCAAATTTTCCCCAAGGCACGAACGGCTGTGTCTTCTAATTCCTTCCCCGGGCGAGTAACTATGTCTAAAATAAAAGGTAAAGCTGCCACGATTTCAGGGGACTTAATCTTACCTAGAGCATACAGGGCAAAGGCGTGGGTTCCCTGGCGAGTCTCATCCTTGAGAACATCAATAAGCGGTTGGATTGCCTTGGCACCCATGAGACCGCAACTCTGGGCAAAGGCCAATTCGGCCTTAATGTCCGTGTCCTTCAACTTTTCTAAAATGAGGTCGATGGCCGGGGGCCCCATCACGGCTACAGTCTTTTGAGCCTCTTCCACCACTTCACGTAAGTCCGGCCGATCAAACGTGTCGATATAGAATAGAGAAGTGACCGCATCAAAGAGAAGTGGTAGATCAAAGGGTTCTTTTCCACTGGATACGAGTTGATAAATTTCCTTTAGTCCTTTAGAGATCACTTTTGGGTCCGTTGAGGATAGCTGTTTGAATGTCGGTTCCATGGCAAGCTCCTACTCGTTGTTGAGAATGAGTTGATGGTTGCGAAATTCATCTCCGATAACGATTGTTTGACGCATCGTCTCCAGGGCTAGTTCCAAGCGTGTTTGGTTGGAATTGAAACACTGCAGGAGAGGTTCACCGGCATTTACGGCGTCTCCAATCTTATGACAAAAGGTTATTCCAGCAGTGGGATCCAGGGAGTCTCCAGTCTGTAACCGTCCACACCCTAACTGGACTGCCGCCATACCCAATTGGTAGGTGTTCATCCCCTGGATATAACCATCCCGTGGCGCGAGGATTTCTTTCTGATAACGAGGTTGATGCAAATTCTGGTAATGCTCCAAAACTGAAACATCTCCCCCTTGGGCTTCCACTAAGGTCTGCAATTTCTCAAAGGCCTTACCATCGGCGATCAAGTCTTTTTGCCGTTTTATCCCTTCCTGAATACTACCAACCAAGCCCGCCTGAAGAAGTAGCCTTGCCCCCAAGATGTAAGTTACTTCCATCGTGTCATCCGGTCCCTTATCTTGGAGGCATTCGATGGCTTCAACCACCTCACACCACAACCCTGCATTTCGTCCTAACGGCTGATCCATGCTGGTGAACACTACGTCGGTTTCCACACCAAACCGTTTCCCAATTTTTACCAGCCACTTTGCCAGTTCTTGCGCTTGCCGTTGGGTTTTCATAAAAGCGCCATTGCCAGTCTTAATGTCAATGACTAAACCCTGAATTCCCTCAGCGATTTTCTTACTCATGATGGACCCACAAATTAGAGGGATCGAGGGGACGGTCCCGGTAACATCGCGTAAGGCATACATCTTCCTATCAGCTGGGCAAATGTCTTCTGTCTGACCCATAATAGCCAGGCCGTAGGACTCCACCTGATGCTGAAACGTCTTTAAACTAAGCGCGGTTTTAAAACCGGGAATGGTCTCTAATTTATCCAGGGTGCCTCCAGTATGTCCTAACCCTCGCCCACTGAGCATGGGAATGGCCAGTCCTGCCGCCGATAACAGCGGTGCCAGGATGAGTGAAACTTTATCCCCCACACCGCCGGTACTGTGTTTATCTGCCACGTACGGTTTTAGATAAGAAAAGTCCAACCGCCGACCGGATGAAATCATGATTTCTACCAGGGAAAAAAGTTCTTCTTCCGCCATTCCTTGAAAAAACACAGCCATGAGGAACGCAGACATTTGGTAGTCAGGGATCGTCCCGGCCACGTAGCCTTGGATGAATGTTTCCAGGTCCTTTGCCGGAATGGCGTGGCCCTCTCGTTTGCGGGTTATAAGTTCAGCGGGAATCATGGGAAGACCTCCAGAAAAACCGTTTAATAGATGACCAACTCAACTGAACTGGCGCTCGTTCCCGAACCGTATGCAGGGTGAGGTACCCGGCAACAATGAGAACAATAACGTTAGGCGCCCACATGGCAACAGCCGGGGAAATAATATCACGATCAGCCATTTCTTCGCCACCAATAAGAAATACATAATAAACCAGAAAAAATCCAAACCCTAGCGAAATGGCTACCATAAAGCCTCCTTTCTTGGCCAGGGTACCCAAGGGAGCCCCCAACATTACAAAAAGAATACAGGCTACGGGTAGGGAGAATTTCTTGTGTATTTCAACGGAGTACTTGTTTTTCGTCTTCCGATAACTTTCTAATAGACGAAACTCATTGTTGACTTGCCTTTCTAGGCTACGAATTCTGCGCTTCTTCAGACGTTTTTCAGCAGCAGTTAATAGTGTGTCTTGGTCAATCATTCCATTATAGGTAGCGAGGCGCGCTGTGGCTGCTTCCAAATCGGAAGGGGAAAGCGAATCTCCGGTAACTCGTTTAAAGGATTCTGCCAGACGGGACCGAACGCGGCGCATTCGTTCATCATAATGCTGCTGGCGTTCGCGCATCATGGGAATGGTCATCTCCCGGTCCGAACGACTGGCCGTATCCCGACGGGTAAGCATGAGGTTATCGGCCGATATGAGGATGACGTGTTTGTCAAAATTAATCCGACGGTAATGACCATAATCCTTTAAATCCAATTCGTGTATTT
>CAZBEL010000017.1:0-14476 GCA_964490885.1 uncultured bacterium | reverse complement strand
CTTTGTACACAGCATTCCCGCAGATGACACTAGTTCCCGTTACCATCATGGACGCCAGTACTGGAACGTGGAAGAGCCGCTCAATATCGGTAAACTGGCGGCCTGGATCTTTATTAACGAAGAAAAAGGCCGGCGAATTAAACGTTAACAGCCCTAACCGACCAATAGCCTAAACTAAAGGACCTCCCGGTTGGTACTTATTTAATGCTCGGGGTTTACCCAATATCTCCCGGAGTACAATGGCCTGTTTTAAAGTGTCAGTATTCTCGAAAAAGGAGCCTACCAAAGGTGTCTTAGCAATCCTAGTCTTGATAATTTCGTAAGCGTCACCCCTCCGCTCTTCGGCATCTTCCCGGGCTTTCTTCTCATCCCTGCGCCGAAGTTCAGATCGTAACTGGGTAACATCTTCTCGGGCGAGCTTTAAACCCTCTTTCTCCGTTGCTATGGATTCCCGCAGGGTCTTGGTGTCAGGTTCGATAGAGAGCGGAGGCGGCATTTCAGCTTCCTCCATCATTGGTTGTTCCATCATCTGTTCGGGCATTGACTCTGTCACCGTTTCGTGCATTGCCGAAGCCGGTTGACCGAAGGGAAGTTCCTCTTCCCCGAAAAGGTTCTTTAGAAAATCAGGGGGTTCCCATTCCGGTTTAGGCTCTTCCGGCTCCCCCTCCAGCCGTCTTCGAGCCGCTTTCTGCTGCCGCTTCTTTAATAGAGTAGACAGAAAGTAAAGGATCAGTAGAAAGAGCCAGTAACCGATTCCTTCCATGGCCTAGGATTTCTTCCCAGTAGACTGTGAAGTAGTCCCGCTTCCTTCGCCAGAGATAGACTCCCGCATGGCGGTATCGGCCTGGATGTTGCGCATGTTGTAGTAATCAAAAACGCCTAAATTCCCTTCGCGGAAGGCCTGCGCCATGGCGCGGGGAATTTCGGCCTCGGCCTCTACCACCTTAGCACGCATTTCCTGTGTACGAGCTTTCATTTCCTGTTCGGCCGCGATGGCCATGGCCCGGCGCGTTTCAGCCCTGGCCTGAGCCACACGCAAATCGGCCTCTGCCTGATCAGCCTGCAAACGGGCACCAATGTTTTTGCCCACGTCTAAATCGGCAATATCAATGGAAAGAATCTCGAAAGCAGTCCCGGCATCCAGGCCCTTATCCAGGACGGCCTTAGAAATGTTGTCGGGATTTTCTAACACTTCTGAATACGTGATGGCCGACCCAATGGCACTCACAATCCCCTCACCGACGCGGGCGATAATGGTTTCATCAGTAGCCCCACCAACTAAACCCGGGATATTCGTCCGTACCGTCACCCGGGCACGGGCTTTTAACTCAATCCCATCTTTGGCAACGGCTGCTAAATACCCATCTCGCGGAGCATCGATCACCTTGGGATACACGCTGGTCTGAACGGCGGTCTTCACATCACGACCGGCTAAATCGATGGCCGTAGCTGTCTCGAAAGGCAATGTGATGCGGGCCTTGTCAGCCGCTATTAATGCCGCTACCACATTGGCCACATTCCCACCCGCTAAATAGTGGGTTTCCAACATATCGGTAGTGATGGTTTCCAACCCTGCTTTGTATGAATTGATGACTCCATCGGTGATTAGCCGTGGCGGGATCTTACGCAAACGCATGCGGATCAAATCGACAATGGTGATTTTCCCTAACCCTAAGCTCACTACGGACTGAACCCACAATCCCAGTGGAACATAGTAGAACAATACGAGAAGGAATAAAATTAAAAGTGCTAGAATTACCATAGAGACAATTGTCATGTCACTGCTCCTTTACCTGATTATTAATTTTTCGTACGACAACGCGGTTCCCCTCCACGGAGAGGATTTTCACCGGTTCGTTCTTATCAACATACGTCCCTTCACTCACTACAAACAAGCGTTGGTCGTCCACGGTGATCCATCCAGAAGGTCGCAACTTGGTATCCGCGATGCCTTCTTTACCAATGAGGGGTTCTAACCCCAGTGAAGTGGAATATCCCTCCTTGCTGCTCTCGATGCCGGGAGCGGTGAGATTTTTCCAAAATTTGGTCTTCGTCATGAGTTTAAAAATAAAAAACAACCCCACCAGGCCGCCTAATATACCAATGGTTAACCCTGTTAACGCCATGGTTTGAATTTCACTCCCCACAGGAATATCGGGCAACAACAGTTCGTAGAGTCCCCAGAGCAATAGGCCAATCCCCGAGAGTCCGGCTAAACCAAAGCCAGGAATGAGAAATATTTCCACCATTAATAGAACGACCCCCACAAAAATAATCAGCAGATCCGTCATGGTGGCTAACTCGGCGATATAGGAGGCTCCCAGGGAAAGGGCCAGACAAACGGCGCCGAAAGTGCCCGGCAATCCCCAACCAGGGCTCTGGAGTTCAAACAAAATTCCTAAAAAACCAAAAGTCGTCAGCAGCGAGGCCACAATGGGATGGGTGAGGAACCGAACGAAGTTTTCAGACCAGTTAATGGTGGCCGTTCGGACCGTGGCACCTTCCAAGCCCAGGTCTACCAGGACTTCTTCGAGGGTTTCGGCCTTCCCATCGGCCATTTTGTATTTGAGGGCTAATTCCGTGGTGAGAGTGATCAATTTCCCTTCTTTCCGCCCCTCGATATCCGTGACTTCCACCGTGTCACCGTCAATAACAAGATAGTCAAAGTGCAATTCTTCATCCACCATTCCCTTGGCAATCTCCACACTGCGACCGTGTTTTTCGGCCGTGGAAGCCATCTCCTCACGCATATAGCTGATGACTTTCTCGCTCCCCTTTTTCCCCTGGAGATCAACGGCGGTGGCAGCCCCCATGGTCCCCCCACCGGTCATATAGATCGTTTCACAAGAAAGGGCAATAAGCGACCCGGCGGAAATGGCGCGGCGATTAATGAAAGCCACCGTGGGAACGGTAGCACCTAAAATGGCATCCTTAATCTGGGTAGCGGCGTCTACTCGTCCGCCGAAAGTGTCAATATCAAAAATAATGGCGCGGACCGATTCAGCTTCCGCCACGGCAATGGCACGACGGATAAACGGTGGTAGTCCCAGGTCAATGGTCTTTTGAATGGGGATTCGATAAACCACATCCAACTCCCCGGCCAATAAAAGGGATCCCAGGAGGGGTAATAAGAGACGGAGTACTCTCATTGGTTTATCTTCAATGAAAATACCCTGGAATTTCCATGTTGCACACCGGGAAATTACCTTAGATTTGGGACAAACGAGATGAAGATTTTACCAGCCCCATGAAGTTTGCCCACCGGCTTACCTATCAAGCCCTGGTTCTATTATCCACGCAACTCAAGCGCCATACGCCGACCAAGCGGAAACGGTGGGCTCAACATTTAGCCAAATTTTTCTACCAGGTACTCCCCCTGCGTAAAGCAGAAGCCCTAAGTAATCTCCAAAACGCCTTCCCAAAACGCTCCCCGACTTACTGGGACAAGGTACTAAAAGAATGCTATTATTTCTTTAGCCACAATTTTCTTCAATTCCTTGCCTTTCCCAACTCCTATCCTTCGGAGGCTATCACCGTTTCCGGCCGAGAACATTTAGACCAGGCTCTTCAAGTGAAAAAAGGGGTTACCTTGGTTACCGGTCACTTCGGCGCCTGGGAAGTCCTGGCAGCCTGGTTAGGGTTAAATCGCTATCCCATCGTGGGCATCATTAACCGACAGAAGAATCGCGGGGCTGATCGGTTTTTCAAGGAGATTCGGGAGTCCACTGGCGTAGAAATCTTTTACCGTAAAACTGGTCTGAATTCTATGTACAAAGCACTCCGAGACAATAAAATCCTGGGACTGGCCAGCGATCAGGATGCACGGAAGCGAGGTGTTTTTGTCCATTTCTTTGGTCGATTGGCTTCCACCCCGAAAGGGGCCGCTCGTTTCCACCTTCAAACTGGGGCTCCCATAATCTTTGCCACGTGCAGCCAGATCGGGAACAATTACCACCTGCAATTCGAACCGGTTCCCATCCCCAACCCGGCCACAGTGGAAACCATCACCCAGTCTTTCACATCCCTTTTGGAAAAGCGCGTCCGCAAATACCCTGAACAATACTTCTGGTTCCACCGCCGATGGAAAACAAAGCCCGAATCACAAGCAAAACCGCCCAAACAGACGAACACTTAAACCATGTCTCATCGGATATCCGTAGATGACCCCACCGTTTTCCAACAGGCTATGGAAGTGCTTCACAAGGGGGAAATTATCGCTTACCCTACCGACACACTTTACGGGTTAGGCGTGGATGCCACCAACGAACAAGCCATTGACCATCTGAACACATTAAAAGGGAGAACCAACCCGTTGAGTGTAGTGGCACCGGACATTCCCACCGCCCTCAGTTGGACTACTTTGAAAGTAAACCTCCTCCAGTTAGTGGAAAGCAAACTACGGGAGTCTAATACCGTCATCGTGCCGGTGCGTCCAGGCATCGTGAACGAAAAAGTATTAGGCTCCGGCCACACTCTTGGTATCCGTGTCCCCCAGCACCCCTTCCCTTCACGAATAGTGGCCAAGTTCGGTCGCCCAATCACCACCACCAGCGTCAACCGTAGTGGTCACCCTCCCCTCAACGATCCGGAAACGATTTCTCGCGAATTCGGCAAAGAAATCGCCTTACTCATTGATGCCGGACCTTTGCCCCCCTCCCCTGGCTCATCCATTTTCCAAGTCCAACATAACCGCCTTATACGCATTAGACCTTAACACTATGAATCGATTTACCCTCTTATTCATCCTCATTTATTCGCTGGCCCTGGGGCAGGAGATTCCCTTCGCCGTGGGTGAAGAACTGGAGTACACTGCCCAATTTGAGTTCATACCCGCGGGGAAAGCATTTCTAAGGGTTCTCGCCATTGATACGATCAATGGATATCCCACTTTCCACGTACAATTTTCAGCCAAAACGGGGGCCATCGCCGATCGCCTTTACAAAATACGTGATCGGGTGGACATTTGGATCGACCAAAAGGGTCTTTTCACCCATAAACAGGTAAAACGCATCCGGGAGGGTAATTACCGTAAAGAGCTGGAAATGGTCATTAATTATCAAGATTCCACAGCTATAGTCAATAACGACACTATTGCTGTCAATCATCCGCTACGTGACCCTTACTCCCTATTCTATTACTTACGCACTACCCCTCTGAAAGCGGGACAGTCGTTCCACTACGCCACTTTTGAGAACAACAAGACCACTGAATTTCAGTTAAAAGTCACTGAAAGAGAGATCATAACCACACCTGCAGGCACCTTTTCAGCATTGGTTGTACGTCCGTTTCGCAAAGGGAAGGCCTTGTTTAAAAACCAAGGGGACGTACAAATCTGGTTCAGCGACGATAAACTGCGCCTTCCGGTACAGATTCAGATCAAATTAAAATACGGATCGTTACTGTTACGCTTAAAAAAAGTTACTTTGTAAATAGGCGGCCAATATCGTTTAAAATAACCGTGGCCATTAACAATAAAAGAAAGGCCATGCCAATCTGCTGAATAACCAACCTTACCTTGATTGTCAGCTTTCTCCGGGAAATCAGTTCCACCAAGGTCACTAAAATATGGCCTCCATCCAATCCTGGTATGGGGAGGATATTAATAAAAGCCAGGTTGACGCTAATGAGGGCAATGAAGGTTAATAGGGGGATCCAACCGGCCTTAGCCGTTTCACCGGCTAACTGGGCGATCATAATAGGCCCTCCCAAGTCTTTCAAGGAGGCCTCGCCGGTCACCAGCATACGGAGGGAGGTGATGATTATGGAGAAACTATTAAGGGTTGACTGGGCTCCTGCCTGCATAGATTCTAAAAAGCCTACCTCTCGATAAAAAAATTCTGGAGCGATTCCGATGGCCCCTAAAGTATCTGGTCTCCCGTCCCGCATGACGACCTGGTAATGGGTTACAACCGGTTGGCGAAACACATCGCCGTCACGTTCAATTTCCAGCTCAATCGCGGTTTGGGGAATCTTATGGATAATATTGGAAAGCTCCGTCCAGGAGGAGATCACCTGGCCGTCGATAGAAACGATCCGGTCACCGGGTTGAAGACCAATCTTTTCCGCCGGCATCCCCTCTACGACCTGAGCCACCACAGGTTCATCGCTCACCTCGGGTATGCCCGTTTTCATGATCACGCCTGTGAAAAGAATAAAAGCTAACAGAATATTCATCACCACCCCGGCACTCATGACCCCCATTTGAACCCAGGAAGGCTTGCTGAGCAATTCGTCAGGGGCGTGGGTAATGGTAGTATCCAGGCTTTCATCGATGACCCCAGCCATTTTCACATAACCTCCCAGCGGAATGATAGCCAGGCAGTACTCCGTACCACTACCTTTACGACCGGGACGGGAGAGGAACGTTTCCCAGACTGGTCCCCACGTTCGTTTACCCGAAGGCTCCCGGCGGAAAAAGAATAACCGCACATTCCAGCCCCCAGCTACCGAAGTGAAGGTGATGAAACGTGGTGGAAAACCTACGGAAAAACGATCCACACGTACCCCGCCTGCACGGGCAGCAAGGTAATGCCCCAATTCATGGACAAATACCAGTACACCGATAACAACAATCGTGGCCCACAAGGTAGTCATAAGGCTATGTTAACACTCTCTTACTTTTCACTTAGATTAAACGTTCACCGGTAAGTTACAAAAACTCACCCAATTTTATACGCTTTTACGAACTGGGTCGTCCACTGCTCCAACCGTCGCATATCGTCCAGGGAAGGTTTTGCTATCCAAGAATGGGTTTCCCCGGCGGCCTCAATAATCAGGGGGATATGGGTAAAAGGAATCTCCCCCGCTAAGAAGCGGTACACAGCCTGTTCATTGGCTACGTTCAACACTGCGGGCTGGGTCCCACCACGGCGCAAAGCCTGGTAGGCTAACTCAATGCACGGGAAACGCTCCAGATCGGGAGCTGTGAATTCCATGTTCCCCACTTCAACCAAATCTAATCGTTCCCAATTAGCTGCCCTATGCCGGGGATGGGTTAAAGCATATTGAATAGGAATTTTCATGTCTGGGACTCCCAACTGAGCCTTCATGGAACCGTCTTTGAATTCCACCAGGGAGTGAATGATGGATTGGGGGTGGATGACGATATCAATAGAGTCCGGGTCCAATCCAAAAAGCCAATGTGCTTCGATGACTTCCAGACCTTTATTCATCATGGTGGCCGAGTCGACGGTAATCTTCTTTCCCATTTTCCAGTTAGGATGCTGCAGGGCCTCTTCTGGTGTAATATGAGCAAACGTTTCCCTATCTCGCTGGCGAAAGGGCCCCCCACTCCCAGTTAGAATGATACGGCGTATATCCTCGATGGACTCCCCTTGCAAACACTGCCACAGGGCCGAATGCTCGCTATCCACTGGGAAAATCTGCGCTCCTGTTTGTTCTTTAGCTTCTTGAATCAAACTGCCGGCCATGACCAGACTTTCTTTATTGCTTAAGGCCACATCCACACCGGCTTCCAGGGCCAATAAAGTGGGTTCCATGCCCGCGGAACCCACAAGACCATTCAGCAGCAAATCGACATCACTACGGGCAGAGAGTTCAAGAAGGCCCTTGCGGCCCGGAAGTACCTCTATATTCGTACTGGTAAGACGCTTAGCCACGAGTTCAGCAGCAGATTCATCTACTACGGCAACGGCTTCCGGTTCATATTTCAAGGCTTGTTCCACGATCAGATCGCCCTGGTGATAAGTAGATAAACCTACCACGTCAAACATTGGGGCCAAATTATCCACGACTTCTAAAGCATTTACCCCAATTGAGCCGGTGGAACCGAGGATTGATAAACGACGAGACACTACCGCACCTCTCGTATCAAGTCCAAAGACAGATTCAGTAACTGGGAAGCCATTTTAACATGGATACCCAAATCAAATCCCAGCGTAGGAACGATCACAGAAGCAAAAAAATAGGGAACACTGGACTTGATCCTATCCGGCACAAGGGGTTCATGGGGCATGGTAATACGAGTGGTATAGTTACTAATACCTACTCCGTACTGATAAAGATAGCGCTTGGTTCCCTGGTTTCTCCGGAGTAGAAAATCAATGGTGCGGTTATCCAGGTGACGGGGACCTTCTAATCGCCCCAGGACGATGGAAGCTAACCAGTCCTTATCTCCCGGTTCATTAATAAACAAATCGAAGCCATAGCTGGTTATGTGAATCAGGTCTTCTCCAGAGATAAACCCACTTAAACTGCTGGTAAGGAGCATGTTATTGGATACCAGGATGGCTCCGTGGAGGAGTGGAAACCCAGGGATTGTTTCCCCGGCAAAGGTACGGTCACCATAGTTTTGCCCCCAACTTAAGGAAAATCCCCAGCGAAATCGTGAGCGAGAATCGCGATCATAAAAGGGATGGTGACCAACCTTAAGGGAAACAGCATTCAGAAGTGGTTTTACCTGGGTGCGAAACAGACTATCAGGCACACCTGATAGATCAAGGGAAGGCCCCTGGGCGACTAAATAGGTTGTTTTAAGAAGTAGGAGGAAAACGAAAAGCGTAGCGCGGGAAATCATAGAAAGGCAAGGCGGTATCAGATGATACCACGTTCGCTGGCGCGAATGAACTCGAGGATGTGTTCAACCTCCGGGGTAGAGTCCAATTCTTTCTCAATCATCGTCAGGGCGGCAGAGCGCTGGTGATTGGAACGGAAATACAAACGATAGGCCTTTTTGATTGCCTGGCAGGTCTCGGTGGAGAATCCCCGGCGCTGGAGTCCCACGCGGTTGATGCCGGCATAGCGTAAAGGTTCGCCAGCAGCCAGAATGTAGGGGGGAACATCTTGCACGATTCGATAACCACCCCCGACGAAAGCATGAGTACCAACCCGACAAAATTGATGAACCAGCACCCCGCCTCCCAAGGAAACGTAATCCTCCAAATGTACATGACCACCTAACGTGGTTAGATTCGCCAAGACTACATTTTCACCCAACTGACAATCATGGGCCACATGACAATAAGCCATCAACAGAGACTGGTCCCCAATTCGAGTAATACCTAAGGCCGCCGTCCCTCGGTTAATAGTCACCGACTCCCGAATAATTACATGATCCCCAATATGAACCTGGGTTTCCTCTCCCTGGTATTTTAAATCCTGGGGAACCTCTCCGATAGAACAGTTATGAAATATTTGGCAATGTTGTCCAATGCTTGTTCCTGCCCGAATCGTGGTAAAATTCCCAATGGTGGTGTGATCTCCAATGGTAACTCCATCCTCAATTACCGTATAAACCCCGACGGAAACATCTTCACCCAGTTTAGCACCGGGATCGATCAGCGCGGTGGGGTGGATCTTAGTGTTGGGTGACAGACCTATACTCGATCGACGATGTTGGCCATGAAAATTGCTTCGGCTACCACACGTCCGCCTACTGTAGCAACACCTTTAATCTTACAGGCTCCTAAACGCAACTTCATTAGCTCCATTTCCAAGTTTAGTTGGTCGCCAGGGATGACCGGGTGGCGAAACTTGGCCCTCTCAACGGCCGAGAATAACATATTTTTTGTCAGGGGATTTTCCACACTATTCAATACCATGAAAGCCCCCGCCTGGGCCATGGCCTCTAATATCAGTACTCCTGGCATCACCGGCTGCCCGGGGAAATGACCCTGAAAGAACGGCTCGTTGATGGTCACATTTTTAATGGCCGTGAGACGTTCCCCCAGCGTCATGTCCACAATCCGATCTACCAACGCAAAGGGATAGCGATGGGGTAATAGCTTCAGAATCCCGTTGATGTCCAAAAGGTAATCATTTGATACTCGTTGCTGATACCGCTTTTGGATAATCTTTTTCTCGTAGACCTTCTTTATTTTCCGTACCAGAGCTACGTTGGAGGCATGGCCACTCCGGGCTGCGATGATATGGCCTTTTATGGGCATCCCCAATAGCGCCAGATCCCCGATCAAGTCCAGGGCCTTGTGCCGCACGGGCTCATTGTTAAAACGTAGCTTTTTCCCGTTCAAAATACCGTTGGTTCCTAAGCTAATCTCTTCCTGGATTCCAAAAAGGCGGCGCAAGCGATTAGATTCCTTTTTATCGATGGTCTTATCGACAATCACAACGGCATTGTTCAAATTGCCACCTTTGATCAGGTTTTGCTCCTTTAACGATTCCACCTCACTTAAAAAACAAAAGGTACGTGAAGGAGCAATCTGCTGGGCAAAATCCTTTTCCATGTTGTAAATAGCTGTGTACTGAGTCCCCAGAGAAGGAAACTTGTAATCGATCATAAAGGTAACACGAAAACGATCGGAGGGCAGGACGTGGATATCAATCCCTTTCGTGGGATCGGAGTAGGTCACAGCTTCATCGATGTCCAGGACTTCCCGGGGAGCATCCTGTTCCACGAACCCGGCTTCAAGGAGGGCCTCCACAAAATCTTTGGCACTCCCGTCCATAACGGGCGGTTCTTTATTAGTTAATTCGATGAGGATATTATCGATTCCCAGTCCCGTCACAGCCGCGAGGGTGTGTTCCACGGTGTAAATTCGCACACCATCCTTTTCAATGGTAGTCCCCCGAGAAATATCCACTACGTGGTCAATGTCGGCACGAATTTCGGGGCATCCCTCTACATCTATGCGGTGAAAGCGAATACCAAATCCTGCCGGGGCGGGTTTAAATGTAACTGTGCTTTCCACCCCGGTATGAAGTCCCACTCCCACGCAGGAAGCAGGTTTAGCGATGGTGCGCTGTTTCCTATTCATTAAGTATCCAGTTTTAGGGTTGAATGTTGTTCCAAACGGCTCAGGCGTCGTTTAATCCTTTCGATCTCTGCCAAGACGGCTTCGCGCTTGTGCTGTTCACGTATTTCCCGGGCCGGCATCCCCGCATAAATTTTATTACCCGGTAGAGATTTGGTCACTCCCGTTTTAGCGGCAAAAACAGCCTTATCACCAATGGTCAAATGCGGGGCAACACCTGCTTGACCGGCAAAAATACAATAATCACCTATGACCACACTCCCCGCTACGGCTACGTGGGCGGTTAATAAACAGCCGGTACCGATCCTGACATTATGGGCGATGTGAACCAGATTGTCGAACTTGCATGCTGAACCGATGACGGTATCCCCCAAGGTCCCCCGGTCGATGGCACAGTTGGCGCCTATTTCCACATCATTCCCGATGACCACCCGTCCCACCTGAGGAATTTTATGGTGTACGCCCTCCTCCGTAACAAACCCGAAACCGTCACTACCAATCACCGTGCCACTGTGAACGACGACCCGTTGTCCCAGGACGCACCGGGAATAAATCTGCACCCCTGGAAACAGGATACAATTACTACCAAGGACGACCTCCTCACCGATGTAGCATTGGGGACCGATGCGTGTTCCATCGCCAATTTTTGCCCCGGACTCAATCACGGTGAACGCTCCCACAGCAACCTCTTTACCAAGTTCAGCAGTGGGTTCAACAACCGCCGTGGGATGCATGCCTGGCGTAGATTCTACCTTCCGTGGATGGAAAACCTGGAGAATCTTTACCACCGCTAATTGGGGGTTCGAGACGATGATCCCTGGCTTACCCATTAATAGAGACTTATCAGCGGCGATGATTGCCGAAGCGTGCGTCGTGGTAGCGTAGCGTTTGTACTTCAGATTACTCAAAAAGGTGATGGTGCCGGCCTTGCCCGGTTGAATCTCCGACACGCCGGAGATGGGTGTCTGGGGATCTCCCACAGGAGTCCCTCCCACCAGGGTTGCCAAGTCAGCTAACGTTTGCAAAAGTTGGCTTGGGTATTAGTTGTCTTCTAAAATGTTGTACTTACGCAGTTCGTAGAGAACATCATCCGTGAGATCATAAACAGGATTGGCGTATAAGAGGGACACCGATCCATCCAGTATGAAATCGTAATTTTTCGATGCTGCTACTTTATCCACGGCCCGTTTTACCTTGGTGAGAATCTCATATTCCATCTGGGCTTGTTTCTTGTACAGTTCCCCTTCCGGGCCTACCTTGTTAGTTTGGTAGTTTTGGATATTCCGTTCGGCAGCGGCTATCTCTTGCTCTTTCTCCCGCCGCCATTCGGGTGAACTCATCAATCGCTGGGTCTCATAGGCCTGCTTAAGGCTGTCTAAACTCATGAGCATCATCTGGTACTCGCGCTGAACTTCGCGGAATTCCATCTGAAGTTGTGATTCAGCATCCTTGAACTCCTCGTACTCCGCCCGGATGCGGTCTGACTGGACAAAACCAATCTTGACCTGAGCCACCAGAGCCGTACTCATGAGCCCGGTTAGTATGACACCGTTGAATAGTTGCTTGACCACCTTGACCTCCTTCGCTAGTTGGTTGTTATCAAAACTAAAATTGTTGACCAAAGAGGATGGTATAGTTCCACCCTTCAGGTTTCCCATTGCCACTCACATCGTCGAACCCATACCCCATATCAAACCCCAGCATCCCGATCATGGGCATGAAGAAGCGGATTCCAACCCCCGCTGCTCGTTTCAAACTCAAAGGTCCCCTCCGGGCGATATTGAAAGGCTCGGTCATGCTGGTGGTATTCCAGACATTTCCTCCCTCGGCAAAAGCCAGGCCATAGATGACCGGGTTCTCCGAAAAGGGAACTCTGAATTCCACCACCGCCCGAAACAGGGCGTTTCCCCCAACGGGATTGCCCCGGATCACCGGTCCGATGGAATTGTCACTGTAACCCCGAAGCATATTTCCGTAAGGGATTCCATTTCCCCCCATGACGAATTTTTCGTCAAAAGGAATGATAGACCGCTCGCCCTTTTCAGCCGGAATTGGCTCGATGACACCCATTTTGAGAGAACTCATGAGAACAAATTTCCAGAATGTAGGTGTATACCATTCCAAATTCAACACATGTTTATAGAAGTCTTCATTTCCCCCTAAAAAACCGCCGGAGTACGTGGCTTCCCAAACAAAGCGGGACCCCTGGGTAGTAAATTCAGGCCGATCCCGGCTATCCCGGGACAATACTTGTGTAATATTAATCCCCTTGGTAACCGTAAGACCCTTTACATAGCGCTCCAAATCCTCCTGGCTACCCTGGTAATTTTTCTTTACCATGCGGAACACCCAATAACCCCGGAAAAAATCGTCCGGCCACTTGAAGCGGCGGCCCCACTGCACCGAACCACCCCGCGTGGTCAAATCCAGGGGGAAGTAATAACTGGTTGCCTGGCCCTGGAAAATGTAAAAGGCTGAGAAACCTACCCGGTTGCGCGTATCAAAAATCATAGGATCCACGAAACTAAAATTGAAGGACCGGTATTTAGAGGTGGGTTGATTGGCATAGAGCGTGTAGCGGGAACCCACGTTGAAACTCAATAACAACTGCTGACCGAGACCACGGAAATTATTGAATTCCACCCCCCCACCACCAGTCATTCCATATACGCCGCTGAAACCGATGTTGGCGTTGGCCCGATCTGAAGATTTCTCCTCCACCGTGATTTCAAGATCCACCTCATCTTCGTCAACCGGGGTCACGTCCGGGACCACATTGCTGAAATAGTTGAGAATAAATAAATCTCGTTGGCTGCGAATTAAATGATCACGATTGAAGACATCACCGGGAAAAATCCGCAGCTCCCGGCGGATGACGTTTTCCCGTGTCTTCGTATTCCCATGAATGTAGATATTGCGTACATAGACCTGGTGGTTCTCGGTAATGACAAAATGGATATCCAGCGAATCCTCCCCCACCGGGATAAAATTGGGTTCGATCTGGCTGTAGATATACCCCCGGTCCATATACAACCCCTGAACGTTGTTGTAGAGGGCTACATTAAATTCTTCTTCGTTGTAGTAATCACCAGACTTCAAGTTCAGGACCCGTTCCAGGGTGGAGATATCGAACAGGGTATTCCCCTCCCAGGAAAAGTTTCTGTAGCGGTAACGGGGGCCTTCTTCTACGGTAATCCTGATGGACATGGAACGTTTGTTGGGGCTGTAAAAAGTTGTATCCTTTAAAATAGCGAAGTCCCGATAACCGTGGTTGCGATAAAAAGTGGCTAGTTTATCTTTATCCTCCTGGTATTTGTCGCGCTCGAAGTACGACCTCCAAAAGAGGTACCAGCGCTGCTGCTTGGTCTCTTTTAAGACGCGCCGTAAACGGTAGTCAGAGAAAGCCTGGTTACCTTCAAAATCAATATGTTTCAGCTTAACCTTCTTATTCTCCTTAATCCGAAAAACCAGGTCGCGGGTCAACGCCTCTTTGGGAGTGAGGGCCGTCGTATCCCCCTTGGGTGGAATTAACTCACCCTCAACTTCAGCCAAAAGATATCCCTCATCGGCGTACAGGGCTTTGATTTCATCTTCCACCTTTTTAATAAGCCCCGGCGTAATACGCTGACCGGTTCGTAGGTCAACTTCTTCTTCGAACTTCTTATCCTTTAGCTTTTTATTGCCTTTATATTTCACCGACCCCAGGATTGGATTCTCCTCCACCAGGATCGTAATGAATACCCCAT
>CAZBEL010000016.1:0-15069 GCA_964490885.1 uncultured bacterium | reverse complement strand
AACAAATCGCCGATGTTCTCCGTCACGTGGAAACGGTTATCGACGATCCGCGTATTACCGTCACCGTGTTAAACGACAGTTTTTTGCGGGAGGCCTCGGCTATCTCCGACCCGTCGTCCCCCTCCTATCAACTCGTGGCCAAAACCATCCATCGGGTCTTCCCTGATGTGCTCGTGGCGCCGGGGCTTTCCGTAGGCGGAACGGATACCAAACACTACGCTGATCTCACAAACAACATTTACCGTTTCATTCCCTTCCCCCTCACCAACAAAGATTTAAAACGGATTCACGGTACCAATGAACGGGTGTCCCTGAGAGACCTGGCGAAAGCGGTTGCTTTTTACATCTACATGATAAAGGAGGCTACCGCGCAGTAAGGGAAAATAGCCTAAAGAAAAAGCAAGTATTTCCTTTTACACCACAGTCGCTACTTCCCGAAAGGGTTTCTTTTTCAGTACCGGGACTCTGGCACCTTCGGCCGGATACCCCACAGGAATCAATAGGTAGGGCTTTTCATTATCTGGGCATTTCAGTATTTCCCCTAAAAAGCCCATAGGGCTGGGAGTGTGGGTAAGGGCCACTAACCCGGCATGATGAATGGCAGCTAAGAGGAATCCACAGGCAATACCCACGGATTCCATGACGTAATAGTTTTTCCGGTGCATACCGGATTCCACGTCATATACTTTCTTAAACACCACGATCAAGTAGGGTGCTATTTCTAAAAATTCTTTGTGCCAGTCAGTTTTGAACTGGTCCAGGTCTTCCAACCACTCTCGGGTGGCCCGATGATGGTAAAATTCCCGCTCTTCTTTTTCTGCCGCCAGGCGAATGGACCGTTTCACCTCGGGGTCCCGGACAATAACGAAATGCCACGGTTGTTTGTTAGCGCCGGAAGGGGCCGTCGCCGCTGTGCGTACGATGGTCTTGATCACCTCCAACGGTACGGGGCGGGAAGAAAATGCCCGAACGCTACGGCGCCGGCGCATGAGCTGGTGAAATTCCCCCGCACGCTCTCGAAGTTGCTCCGGGGTGCGGCTCTCAAAAACTAATTTTTTAAATGCCATCGCTAACCCTTTCCATATTAGTTTACAAGTTACGGAATCTCCGCGAAATCATTCAGCATGCGACCCCTGGAAACCACCACCCTCATTTTACTCCTCCTGACGCTTACAACCCTAGTTTGGTCCCGTCAGAAAGGGAGTCTCCCTCTCTACTTGCTTTTTGCGACTATTCTGGCAACTATTCTCCAATTGGCGGTGGAATCCTACCGCTGGCAAATGGTCCCTGCCTACGGTTTGCTGGCTTACCTCTATTTCCTCTACCGGCGCAGTCGGCAGCAGTCTGCTGGAACCTTTGCCAAAGGGGTTGGAGTTTTCTGGTTCTTGCTGTCGATGGCCTTGCCTTGGACCATGCCCATAGTCACCTTACCAGAGCCAACGGGGCCTTATGCCGTAGGTACCCACGCCTTCCACTGGGTGGATTCAACCCGGTTAGAGTGGTTTACCGATGAAAAGGACGACTATCGAGAGTTAATGGTACAGATATGGTATCCCGTCCAGAAACCCGCTGAAGGCCAACCGGTACCATACATCGACCAGATGAACCTGCGCACCGACGCCATGGGAGAGGCTGGGGACTTCCCGGGATTTCTCATTAACTACATTGATCTTTTTAAAACCCGCTCATACCAAGACGCCGAAGCAATCAAAGCAACGACCCCCTTGCCCGTGCTCATCCTTTCCCACGGAATCACCGGGATGTACCAACTTCATACCGTGCTCAGCGAAGACTTGGCCAGCCATGGCTATGTGGTAGTTGCCCCCGATCACAGCTACGACGCCAACATGGTCATTTTCCCCGATGGCCGGATAGCCGATTATCGCTCGGACCTCACCGGGAATCCTGATAGTGTCCGTCTCCGCCGACAGCAGTTCATCACCCGCGTTGGGGACATCCGTTTTGTACTCACCAAGATAGAAGAAATTCAAACTGGTGATCTCTTTCCCCTTTTAAAAGGCGCTCTAAACCTGGATCAAATAGGAATCTTAGGCCATTCCTATGGCGGGGCAACGGCCATACAAGCCTGTAAAGAGCTCCCCCAACCAAAGGCCTGCCTGGCGCTGGATGGATGGCTGAGCCCCCTACCCGATTCAACGATCCGCACGGGAATTCAACAGCCCTTCCTCTTCCTGGGCCGCCCAAAGTGGGCGGACTCTGACTATCCCCATAACTACCAGTTGCTGGAGCGCCTCCTGCAAACTAACCACCCCCATCAATATGCCTTCACAGTAACGGGCAGCCGTCACCTGGATTTCACCGACGCTCCGCTTCTTTCACCCATTGCTTCCTCGATCGTAGAAACAGGAACTATTGACGCCCAGCGAGCCATTTCCATCGTGAACACTGCTACCCGCACCTTTTTCGATCAATATTTGAAAGATACCAGCGGAAATTTCCTCAATGATATTCGGCAATATCCGGAAATCGTCCCGTTTCCTTCACGAAAAAAAATTAACGGTGACGCTAACAATGACCTCTGAAAACGATCAGCTAATAGACGCAACCGACGAGATGCTTTCTGAAGAAGACAAACAGTTAACCCTGCAAAACAAGGCTGTTCTGGTTGTAGATGACAACATGGCTAACCTGCAGCTCCTCACCACATTGTTAAAGCGTCAGGGATACATCCTCTATCAAGCACAGAGTGGAGCGGAGGCTCTAGAGAAAGTTCGTTCCAAACCTCCTGATTTAATCCTGTTGGACATCAAGATGCCGGAGATGGATGGCTTTGAAGTATGCCGTCGTTTGAAAGCTAACAATGACACACGGGACATACCGGTGATCTTCATCAGTGCCTTGCAGGCCATTGACGACAAAATAAAAGGGTTCACCGTAGGTGGGGTGGACTACATCACCAAGCCATTCCAGATCCAGGAAGTCTTGGCCCGGGTAAAGACACACTTAGACATCTGCACCCTTCAGCAACGCTTGCAACAACAAAATCTGCAACTGCAGAAGGAAATCCAAGCCCGCCGAGCCGCCGAAGAGGAACTACGTCTTTTGAACGCTGAACTGGAAAATCGCGTCTTAGAGCGTACCCGGGAACTATGCATGGAACAGGAACGGTCAGAAAAGTTGCTCCTCTCGATCCTTCCCAAATCCATCGCCGAGCGCCTGAAACGGGCCGAAGTGAACATTGCCGACACCTTCAAGGATGTTTCCGTGCTCTTCGCCGACATCGTGGGTTTCACCGAACTTTCCGCCAGTCTTGCCTCCGACGAAATCGTTACCATCTTAGATCGCATATTTACCTCTTTTGACATGTTAGCCGAAAAACACAAGCTGGAAAAAATAAAGACCATTGGGGACGCCTATATGGTAGTGGGCGGCCTACCTGATCCGTTAGAAAATCACACCTCCGCCATTGCCGAAATGGCCCTGGACATGCTCGAGACAGTGAACAGACTGGCCGGAGAAATGCACCTTCCTATTCAGGTGCGCATTGGCATCAATACCGGCCCTGTGACTGCCGGAATCATCGGGAGGAAAAAGTTCATTTATGACCTGTGGGGGGACATGGTGAATACAGCCAGTCGCATGGAATCCACCGGCCTACCAGGCACGATCCAAGTCACCGAAGCCACGTACAAGCGGCTACACAATGAGTATCGATTCAAAGCGAGGGGCGAGATCCCCATCAAGGGTAAAGGCTTAATGCGTACGTATTTTCTCCAGGGTCGGAAAAAGAAAGTACAGGTCACGCAATAAGGTGTTAAGATCCCTAAGCCTTTACGTGACCTTTTTGAAGAAGGTGGTTATATTTCACCGTGAGAAATAATCCACGTGGAAGAATCTTGGGGGGCATGATTATTGGGTCCCTTGCATTTACTGTCTTCTGGGCATCTACTTTAACACCTTTAAGTGGACAGGATACAACTGCCATTCTCGACGTTACCCCTGCCGAGTTTCACCAGCGGTACGACGCGGAGGAACGGTTACTGTTTAAGGCAATCCTCAACACCCTGGGATATGTCGTATCAATGGAAACCAGTGACTGGGATGAGGAAGCGGAAGATGCTGTGCGCCAATTCCAAGCAGATCGGGAAATTCGCATCGATGGTAAGGTCGGTCCCGAAACCATGAAGGCCATGATGGAAGCCCTCCAGGGGCTCACCCTCAGTGCGGGACCCGTGGCCGCTCCTGACCAGACCGAAGCAATACAGTTGGGAGAAATTCTCAAATACACCACCACTAATTTCAAGGAAACAGACTTGGGGCGGGTCATTTCGGTACGGGGGGATAGCCTTACCCTTTACGACTGGAAAAAACACCGCTTCGTGAAAGTGGCCCTAAAAGATGTGGAATAATTACCATGGAGGGTAACTGGCTTGGGGTTGGACCTCGTTATATTGATCATTCACCTTGCAGAAAAGCTCCGTGTGCTTTCAATAAATCAGTAAGCCCCTAGTAATTAAAAGCAAGGTTACCCATGAAAAAACTCGACTTGAAAAAAGAACTAAGCCAATTTTATAATCCCCCTAAAAAGGAAGTGACCCTGGTGGACGTTCCACCCTTGAACTTCCTTATGGTGGATGGTCAAGGGAATCCCAATACGTCCCAGGCTTTCAAGGAGGCCATGGAGGCTCTTTATAGCGTCTCCTATACGGTAAAATTCACCTTAAAGAAAGATGGGCGAGGTCCCGATTACACCGTTATGCCCCTGGAAGGATTGTGGTGGACGGAGGGCGGTGAAGGCTTTCACCAAACCAACAAGGACCTATGGCATTGGACGGTGATGATCATGCAGCCGGATCACATCACCGATGCAGATATTGAACAAGCAATCCAAACTGTACAGACCAAAAAAAATCCCCCGGCTTTGAAGAAGTTGCGTTTCGAACGCTACACTGAGAGCCTCTCCGTTCAGATCATGTACCTGGGACCTTATGATGAAGAAGGTCCCACTATCGACAGGTTACACGCATACGCCCAGGAGCGGGGTTATAATTTACGGGGTAAGCACCACGAAATATATCTGAGCGATCCCCGCCGGACGAAACCGGAACGACTGAAGACTATCCTTCGGCAACCCGTTTATAAAGCGTAGCAGTCCTGGTCAACGGTACCCTATTTAATTTCTACCCATCGCTCCGATTACGTTCATAAAGGGTGAACCGTTAATGTTTGGTTCCTAAACCTTGAATCTCTCCCAGCGTTTTCATCATTTCTAATGCTGTCTCCATGGCCTGCTCCCCTTTGTGTCCTTTTGATCCACCAAGGCGCACCTGCGCTTGTTCCCGATTATTCGTGGTAAGCACGCCAAATATCACTGGTATATCCGCAGCCCGTGAGATATCACCAACTCCGCGAGCCACGTTGTTGCAGACATAATCAAAATGATCAGTCTCACCGCGAATAACAACACCTAGACAAACAATCGCATGGAATTGATTAGATTCTACTAATTTCCGGGCAACTTGGGGGATTTCAAACGCCCCTGGGACATCAAAACGTTTAAGGGTCTGGAGGTCTCCGCCCAACTCCATATACTTCCTCATCGCGCCCTCCACGAGTTGGGCACTTAAATCCGGGTAAAACTGACTTACCACAAGGGCAATCTTCTTCCCTTTGAGCTCATTCACTATTTCTTCCACCATCACCTTGTAATATCATGTGGTTTAGTTTATCTCGTTTGGTCTCTAAATATTTTCGATTCGTATCCCGCGGTGGTATCTCCAGTGGTAATCGCTCGATAACTTCCAGATTATATCCTGATATCCCAATGATCTTGCGCGGATTGTTTGTTAATAACTTCATTTTTCTGACGCCCAAATCATAAAGTATTTGAGCGCCAGTACCATATTCACGCAGATCAGGTCTAAAGCCGAGTTTTTCATTCGCCTCTACAGTATCCATTCCTAGATCCTGATATTCATAGGCCTTGATTTTATGTTTAATCCCAATCCCGCGTCCTTCCTGCCGTAAATATAATAGAACCCCGGTTTTGGCTTTGCCAATCATCTTGAGAGCCGTCCGCAACTGATCACCACAGTCGCAGCGCAGCGATCCCATTACATCCCCGGTAAGGCATTCCGAATGTACCCGCACCAAAGTTATAGAAGTTGGCTTAATGTTGCCTTTTACTAAAGCTAAGTGACTCTCATCAGTGATTATGTTACGATATAAATGAAGTTTAAACTCACCATAATGACTTGGGAATTCCGAAACCGCAGTACACTCCACCAACTTTTCAGTTTTCCGCCGATAAGCAATCAAGTTCTCAATAGTCATTATTTTCAAACCATGCTCCTCTGCCATTTCGAACAACCTGTCCCCGCGCGCCATTTGTCCGTCATCATCGATAATTTCGCAAAGGACACCTACCGGACGGAATCCAGCAAGACGTGCCAAATCAACCGTGGCTTCAGTGTGCCCCGCCCGCTCTAACACGCCCCCGGGAGCCGCTACCAGGGGAAAAACATGACCCGGCCTGGCCAGGTCTTCAGGCTTAGTGTTCGGGTCACTAATGGCCCGGATTGTTTCAAAGCGGTCGAAGGCAGATATACCCGTGGTTGTATTCTTAATCGCATCCACTGATACTGTAAACCGAGTCTGGTGAAGAGCAGTATTCTTTCGTACCATTTCCTCCAAATCCAGCTCATCGGCCCGTTTTTTGGTGATCGGTACGCACATTAAACCCCGTCCATATTTAGTCATGAAATTGACGGCGGATGGCGTAATTGTATCTGCTGGAATAATGAAATCGCCTTCATTTTCCCGGTCTTCATCATCCATAACGATAACCATTTTCCCTTTTCGAATATCATCTAACACATCCGGGATGGATGAAATCCTTGACTTAGCTGTCATTGAAGCTGAACTCCCTTCCAGTTTTCTAAAGTTTTTATTATATACTTGCCGATGATATCAAATTCCACATTAACAAGATCTCCGATCCGGTAATCTTTCACTGTGGTCAATTCCAGTGTATGGGGAATAACGGCTACTTTAAACTGATTTCCAAAACATTCCGCTACCGTAAGGCTAATTCCATCAATAGCAATAGAACCCCGCGGTATTATTAAATTTTTAAATTCATCCGGAATCTTAAATAATACCTCCCTACTTTCACCAAAATCTTCGATTTTTACTATTTTGGCTGTACAGTCAACATGTCCCTGCACAAAATGACCATCGATCCTATCGTTTACACCGAGTGATCTTTGGAGATTGACAAAGTCCCCCTCCGATTTTAATCCCAGCGTCGATTTTTGTAATGTTTGTGGAACCAGATTAAATCTTAATTTTTGACCATCTATTGCTACTACAGTCAGACAAACACCGTCAACCGCGATACTGTCATTTACTTTCACTCCCTCGGATATTTGAGAAGCATCAATGGTAAAAGTGATCATCTCCTCACTATGTTCAATTGCTAGGATACATCCTATCCCTTCCACAATTCCGCTAAACATAAGCTCTCCGATAAGTAATTTTTTCATCAATTCCGGATTGTGATTGATCGAATATCCGGAATCCATACTTTGGAATTAACGACGCGTTGAAACTTATTCCACCGCCAAAGATCCTTGAACCCCTATAGATAATTATTTCGTTGCACAAATTCATTTCAACCAGTGAAGTGGCCATCTTCATCCCACCTTCCATGAGAACTGACTGTTGTTCATTTTCACCCAGAATCTTCATTATCCTGGGCATACTGAAATCGTTATGGTTCAACATTACCTGAGTCACATATTCCGGTAGATCTTTCCTGCCCCTCAATGAAAAATAAAAAATCCGGTCGGTGTTATTTGCAAACACTTTTAAATCTGGACTGGTTAACCCCTGGCGATCAATGACTATCCGGTTCGGGTTCCTTCCGGTAGTATGTCGAACCGTCAATTCGGGGTTGTCAACCAGTAACGTATTGGTTCCCACCATCACAGCATCATACTCTGATCGCATTCCGTGGACTTCTGTCCTCGATTCCAATCCTGAAATCCACTTTGAATTGCCATCTGGGTCCGCAATGTACCCATCCTGTGTTATCGCGAGTTTTATGGTAAGAAAGGGAAATCCGCTCCTTCTCCAGTGTGCATAAAACCGAATGAGCTCTTCTGCCTCATCTTTTAAAATACCAACATCCACCTTGATACCCTTTCCCCGGAGATATTGAATGCTTTTCCCCTGCATCCGCGGATTGGGATCGACTGTCCCAACAACGACACGTCGGATTTTACTATCAACTATTCTCTCCGTGCAGGGTGGTGTTTTACCATAATGATTGCAAGGTTCCAGAGTTACATACATGGTGGAATCAATAACAGAATTATTCCCAATAGCATTCACTTCGGCATGATTCCCACCGAATTTTGCGTGAAAACCTCTACCAATAATACGGCCATTTTTTACAATTAGTGCTCCCACAAGCGGATTGGGTGAAACCTTCCCTGCGCCTTTCTTTGCAAGATTGATCGCTATTCGCATGAAATCATTATCACTATTACTCATGGGTATAAATTGTGATGTGTGACGGTAGAAACACAATGAATTCTTTCACGTAAGTGTTGTTGTTTAGACAAAGCAAGTTAGGTATAATATCTGCTCTTGCTTGCTTCATGGACGGCACGGGGATTCCATTATGATCGCCAACGGCACGAGACCATCCACCAACCGGTTCCTAAACCGTAATCGTTTTGATCAAAGCTATTCTATTTAATCAGTGCCATTTTTCTGGCTACTCGTGTACCGTTATACTCTAATTGGTACACGTAAACACCACTGGCGTAGTCTTCCATATTCAGTAAATAGCGGTAGTAGCCAGGTGTTGGCTAGGGGATCATATAATTCAAACTGGCTGTTAACCGCCTGGGGAGTAGAGCTACTTGTAACCAAGACGCGCCCATCATTCAATAAAGTAGCTGTGTGGTATAATCGACCCTGGTATAAACTATCCACAAAAGACCAGATACCTGCCGCAGGATCAAATAACTCACAACTTCGGGTAGTCCTTAACACACCATGGAATATCTGCCAGCAATAATTAGTATAGTGCCATCGGGCAACAACGTGGCGGTGTGACCAGCGCGGGGTAGATTCAAGACACCGGTGTTCTGCCACTGACCTAAAGCGTACAATAGGTACACATATACTAAAGTCACTAGGACAGTAACGAAAATCCTACTAGCAAATCTTATTACCACTGCCTACCACCAAACACCAATACGGTTTTAAACCGACTGAGTAACATTATGTGTTTTGATTATACTGAATTTAAGGGTTATAACAAGCGCAACAGTAACTTTTAAGTTCGGAATCCGGGTAAAATTCGTGTAGTATTTTTCCAATTTGCATCTTTCAACTTATTCCCGATTTGGTGTAACCTTGGGTTCCCGATTTTTGTGCTGATTCATGATTTTCTCCACTTACCAAACGCCCACCAGCACCCCCCATTTCTTTGGGAGACCACCAATCTAAGATCACCGTCGTAGTAGGCGCCCAATGGGGCGACGAAGGCAAAGGAAAAATCACTGATTTCTTTGCCGGGGAGGTAGACTATATCGTCCGCTTTCAGGGCGGTAATAATGCGGGCCACACGGTCAATGTTAAGGGGGTAGAATATAAATTACACCTCATTCCCTCCGGTGTTCTGTACGACCATCCTACGAGCGTTATTGCCAACGGCGTGGTCATTAATCCCCGCGCGCTCCTCGAAGAGTTACAGCAATTACAAGAATATGACCTGCAACCACGCTTGGCGATCAGCGCCCGCGCCCATGTGATCATGCCTTACCACATGGCCATGGACGAAGCCCTAACCGGTCACCAGGGAGCCCTGGCTGCCGGGAGCACTAAACGGGGTATTGCACCAGTGTATGCCGATAAAATGTATCGCCACGGCATCCGCATGATGGACCTTACCGAACCGGACGTTTTCCGGGAAAAACTCACTAAAGCCTACCAATTCAATACCCAAATTCTCGCTCGGGTTTTCAATTTCCCCTGGGACATCTCCCTGGAGGCCATTTACGAAGAATACTGCCAGTATGGCCAGAAATTAAAACCGTATATCACTGACACAACCATCCTCTTATCCCGCGCTTACCGGGAAGGTAAAAATTTCCTTTTCGAGGGAGCACAGGGAGTTAGTCTCGATATCGACCATGGTATTTACCCTCACACGACGAGTAGCAACACGCTGGCGGGGCACGTCTCCGTTGGCTGCGGGGTGGGGTTCCGAACGTTAGACCGAGTCATTGGGGTAGCCAAGGCGTATGTAAGTCGGGTGGGTATCAGCCCGTTTCCTACAGAATTAGAAGAAACACAGGCAAATCTTTTGCGGGAGCGTGGACAGGAATACGGCACCACCACCGGGCGACCGCGGCGGGTGGGATGGCTGGACCTGGTGCAACTGCGTCAGGCAGTGCGCTGTAACGGTCTCACGGAGCTGGCCCTCACCAAGCTGGATATTCTTACCGGCTTTACCGAACTGCCCGTTTGTATCGCTTATGACGTTAATGGGAAACGGGTAACGGAGATGCCGGCCAGCCTGACGGCTTACCGTGCCGCCAAGCCCATCTACCACATCCTACCCGGCTGGCAGAGATTGAACAGCGACAATCCCAACTTCGATAGCCTGCCCTCCGAACTCCACAACTTCCTGGCCTTTGTGGAAAAGGCCGTGGAATGCCCCATAAACATTATTTCCGTAGGACCGCAACGCCACCAGACGATCCTTCTGGAACTGTGACCACCGCAACGGAAATCATTGATTTTTCCACCCTCCACCGCCCTGCCATTGCGGAAACACTCCAACGCCTCCAGATTCCCCTCACTGTAGACGAAGCGCTTACTATACAGAATGAACTGTTAGGTCGTCCTCCGACTCTGACGGAACTAGTGCTCTTTTCCATTGAGGGGTCGGAACATTGCTCGTACAAAAGCAGCCGACCACATTTAGAGCAGTTTACCACCACCGGCCCGGGGGTAATTATCGGTGCAAAGGAAGATGCTGGTGTTGTAACCATCGCCACCGACCATGCAGGCCAGCGTTACACGGTGGTGATCAGCCACGAATCACATAATCATCCCTCCCAAATTGTCCCCTACGAAGGGGCTGCCACGGGAATCGGTGGTAACGTACGGGACGTCCTTTGTATGGGGGCGGAAGTCATCGCCTTGTCCGACTCTTTCCGGTTCGGGGTGCTGAAGAATCCCAAGACCAAGTGGATCCACGAGGGCGTCGTGGCCGGGATTGCCGGTTACGGGAACCCCTTAGGCATTCCCAATATTGGCGGTGACATCTATTATCATCCGGGCTACAACGAGAACTGCCTGGTGACCATTGTCACCTTGGGGATAGCCCGTGAAGACGAGATTATTCATTCCCGGGCTCCCGAAAATGCGGCCGGCTACGACCTGATCCTCATTGGCAAACCCACGGACAACAGTGGCTTCGGGGGCGCCAGTTTCGCTTCTCTGGAGTTAGAAGAGGAAAAAAAAGAGCAAAACAAGGGGGCCGTCCAGGAACCTAATGCCTTTTTAGAGCGCCACCTGGTGAAAGCGACGCTGGCTCTGTTCAAACTCCTCAAAAGGATGGGAAAACTGCACACAGTGGGGTTCAAAGATTTAGGGGCGGGAGGCGTGGCCTGTGCCAGCGTGGAACTAGCAGACGCCGCCGGTTACGGTGCCGAGGTATGGTTGGATAAAGTACCCGTGAGTATGGAAAACCTTCACCCCTCGGTGATTCTCTGTTCGGAAACCCAGGAACGCTTCATGTGGGTGGCGCCCCCAGCGCTTACCCCCCTCATTCTGAAGCACTATAACGAGGACTTTGCCCTCCCGGTCATTTCTACTGGGGCCTGCGCCACTGTAATCGGCCGCATCCGGGATGACGGTCGTTACATAGTACATTACAATGACGGGGAAATTGTGAACGCTCCGGCACACCAGGTCACCCGCGGCTTCCTTTACCATCGACCCACGGAACCACCGGAACGACTTTTCGAGGAACCCGCACTGCCCGAGCCAGAAAACTACAACCACATTCTCCTGGAATTACTAGCCCATGAGAATATTGCCTCCCGGGAACCCGTTTACGAAACGTACGACAAACAGGTGCAGGGACGAACAGTCATCGAGGCTGGTCAGGCCGACGCGGGCGTATTAGCGCCTTTTAATGACCCCTCTTATCCGGAGGAAATCCAGGCGGTGGGAATTGCCCTGTCTACGGATCACAATCCCCGTTACGCCTTGATTGATCCTTACTGGGGCGCTGTAAACGCCGTTGTGGAGGCGGTGCGGAACGTCACTGCTGTGGGGGCGATACCCGTGGCTATTTCCGATTGTCTCTGTTTTGGTAACCCTGAGAATCCTCAGCAAATGTGGGCCTTTGCCCAGGCCACTAAAGGAATCGCAAACGCCTGCGAGGCCCTCACAATCACCGAACATCCCGATCAGCCGATCCCCATCATTGCCGGGAACGTGAGCTTCTACAACGAAACTGATCGAGGACCCATTCCCCCCAGCCCTATCATTAGCTGTCTGGGAAAAATTGAAGATGTTAAAAAAGTGATCACCCCTTCTTTCAAGGAACCCGGTTCGACTTTGTTCCTTGTGGGTGCTCGCAAGGGGGAATGCGGGGGCAGTGCTTACTACGCCCTGCTCGATGAAATGGGAATCCAACTTCCCAAACCCGATCTAAAAGAAGTGAGCCGCCAATGCCAGGCCGTACGGGAGGCTATTGAACACGAGCTGGTTTTAGCAGTCCACGACATCGCCGACGGTGGGGTAGCCGTAGCCCTGGCTGAAATGAGCTTTGAACACTCCGTTGGATGTGAAGTGACCATCCCGGGAAACCTGCGGCTGGATAGTCTTCTCTTTTCCGAAACGGGCGGCTTTATCCTGGAAGTACCATCCAGTAAGGTTCCGTCGATTACAACAGTGTTCCAAAGTTACTCCATTCCCTCGTTAACCATCGGTAAAACCATGCGGCACGAGGTCCTGAATATTAATGAGCGCATTCTCCTTCCCATTGCTAGGGCTCGGGAAGCATGGGAGCGCGGCTTACGGGATAAACTCCGTTGAAGATATTGAAAACATTCCTCACCCCGATTTTTTAAAAGTCATGGCGAAAGTAATCGACTACAAAGATGCTGGTGTGGACATCGCCGCTGGGGCCAGTGCCGTGGAACGGATCAAACCCCTGGTGGCAAGAACTTACTCAACTGCTGTCCTCAGTGGGGTGGGTGGATTCGGATCCCTCTACGACCTGAAGCCTATCTTGGAGCAATACCAGCACCCGGTGTTAGTCCAGAGTCTTGACGGGGTGGGAACTAAGGCCATTGTCGCCCGCATGATGGACCGCTACGACACCTTAGGCTTCGACCTGGTGAGCGCTTGTTGTAACGATATCATTGTCCTGGGGGCGCAACCCCTCACTTTCCTGGACTACATTGCCAATGACCGTCTCAACCCCGATACGGTAGTAGAAATCGTCCGGGGCATCACCGCCGCCTGCCAGGCCTGCAGTGTATCCTTGGTGGGAGGTGAAATGGCCGAGATGCCCGACACTTACTTACCCGGCGAGCAGGATATCGTGGGCGTCGTCACCGGTCTTGTGGAAAGGGATAAAATCATAACTGGTGAAAATATTGCCGTGGGGGATGTTGTGCTAGGACTGCCTTCCAGTGGTCTCCATACGAACGGCTACTCCCTGGCGCGCAAACTCTTTTTCGAGGTGGGTGGATTTAAAGCAAACGATACCCACCCCGACCTGAAAGCAACCATCGGCGAAACATTACTCACACCGCATATCAATTACACCCAGGCCATACGTCGACTCATTGAAGCGGGAATTCCCATTCATGGCATGGCCCACATAACGGGCGGAGGGCTGATGGAAAACATCCCTCGAATCCTACCTAAGGGATGTAAAATTATTTTGCGAAAGGGTACCTGGCCGGTACCACCTATTTTCCACGTTATTCAGTCCTTGGGACACCTCCCGGAGCCAGAAATGTTCCACACATTTAATATGGGGCTGGGATTGATCCTGATTGTACCATCGGGCATCATAAGTGAAATACGGTCACGTTTGAAGAACCAGTTCCCCATTCACGAGGTAGGCCAAGTAGTCTCTGGGAAAAATAAAGTGGAACTTGTATAGTACAGTTATCTATGGCCACCTCCTTTCGCATTGCTGTCATTCAATTCCCGGGAACCAATACTGAACGGGAGACCATGCTGGCAGTAGCCCGTGCCGGAATGGAACCGGTGGAGTTCCTGTGGAACGAGCCCCGGGAAAAGCTTACTGCTTGCGACGGATTCATCCTCGCGGGGGGGTTTGCCTACGAAGACCGTTCCCGGGCGGGAATCTTAGCGGCCCTGGATCCGGTGATTGATATCATCCGTGAAGAAAGTGAGCGCGGAAAACCAGTATTGGGAATCTGCAACGGGGCCCAAATCCTTGTGGAGGCCGGTCTGGTTCCAGGTCTGGAAAATTACCGTCTGGGTATGGCCCTTACCCACAACAAACGCGTCCAAAATAGCCACATAATCGGTGTGGGTTACTACAACACTTGGGCCTACCTCAGGCAGACGGTCCCCGCCGACCGATGTGCCTTTACCCTCACGGGGGCAATTAGCGATAAAATACACATTCCCTTAGCGCACGCCGAAGGACGCTTTGTGATCCCACAGAATCTGTTGGATAACCTCATTGCAAATGACCAAACCGTGTATCGCTACTGTGATGGAGATGGGAATATCCTGCCGGAATTCCCCACTAATCCTAACGGTTCGGTCTACAATCTGGCCGCCGTTTGCAACCCCACCGGGAACGTCATGGCTATCATGCCCCACCCCGAGCGCTCTTTAGAGGGGGACTGCATTTTCAACTCTATGCGGACATACATTCAACGGGGAATTGCCAGTGATCCATCTTTCGTGTCGTACCACCCCGAGCGCCAACCGATTAAGAACTATTCACTACCTCTTGCGGCCCGGGAATGGATATTAGAACTGCTCATTACCGACAACGAAGCCCTCTCCGTACAAAACGCC